>JAJSAJ010000529.1 GCA_024274855.1 Planctomycetota bacterium
AACGCAACCTGCCGTCGCAGTGACAGCTGTTCCGCCAGATAGACCTCCGCCATACCGCCGCGTCCCAAACGGCGCAGCACCTGATAGTCACCAATCCGACGCCCGGAGAGATCGGGATTCAAGGGATCATCCGCAGTGTGTATTTGCGTTCCAAGCATGCAAGTCTGTTCCCTGCGAGACATCATCGAGCGGACTGGCGGGACAGCTCGGCCCCCTTTCCAGGCTCCATTCGCTCAAGTTCGCTTCGCGGCAGCGATCTCCTTTGTCAGCTTTTCTGGTGGCACGAGGACGTTCAGGCTTCCGGAACGAAATCCGATCAAATCAAGTGTCACGAACTTGAACCCAAACTCCCGAAATCGTTCGACAACCGCCTGGCGCACGTCCACACGACTCAGCCGCGCCACGTCCGAAGCCGGTACTTCGATACGTGCCAGGTCACCGTCGTGGTACCGCACGCGAACAGTAACACACCCGATCGATTTGAGGTACTGTTCGGCACGCTCGACCATCGCCAGTCGTTCAGGGGTCACCCGTTGTCCATAAGCGATCCGGCTGGATAAGCAGGGCGCAGCCGGCTTGTCCCAGATCGGCAGCGCCCAAAAACGGGCTATTTGGCGAACATCGTCCTTGGTGAACCCGCAGGCGGCCAGCGGGCTATCGACCTGCTGCTCGTCGGCCGCTCGATTGCCTGGCCGGTAGTCGTGAAGGTCATCGGCATTGGCACCGTTGACAATGACATCAACCGCCAGCTGATGGCTAATGTCCTGTATCTGGCGGTACAGTGCCGTCTTGCAGTGGTAGCAGCGATCTGGATCGTTTACAGCGTACTCCGACTGTTGCAGCTCGTTCGTCGTGACCTCAACATGGCGAATCCCGATCAGCATAGCCAATTCACGAGCCTGTCTCAGTTCCTCGTCGGCCAGACTCGGACTGACACCCGTGACGGCGACCGCGCGGTCACCGAGGGCCAGCACGGCGGCTTTTGCCAACACGGTGCTGTCGACACCCGCGGAAAAGGCAACCGCACAGCGCCGGAACGATCGAATCCGGCTAAGCAGTTCGCCGCGCTTTCGGTCGAGTTCCGCAGACAAATTGAACATAAAGCAAATCCTCCACCGCAATGCCGTGGCGATGCGTTTTGTGAGAGCCCGCATTCCAAAAGGTGGGAACCTGAGCCCCGGGTTGTGTGATCCAACAAGCGTACTGGCCCACAAATGGGGTCCAACACGGTTTGGCTGTACACGCGGCCAGGACTAAATCGAGTTCCCGGCGGACTTCTTATCGGCTCCCCAAAAAAGCGACACCGACAAACACGTACATGGCAGAGGATTTGCTGATGGGACACGGACGCGTCCCACGGATGCATCGTAGCAACGCATTGGCTACGAGGCAAGGCAAACGCCCCCACCCGTCGGCATTACTGGAGGCAGCGGGTCCAGCGGGAGCAACGGAATCACTCGTGCGATTCGCGAATCATCGGTTCCATCACCTTCGTATTCCGCTCGACCGCAATCACAACGGTTCGCTGCTCAACACCATCACGACTGCTCGCCACGACCGGCAGCACTTGGCGCCGATTCGCCATTGCCATGCGCACGGTAAAGGTGCCATCCTGCCTCAGCCTAACGGGCTCGCCAGCCAACGTCACGTGAGCATCGGGTTTGGTCGCGCCGTAGATAATCATCTCCGCATCGACTTGGAACGAGAAATCATGGTCTCGCCGCAATACCTGGTCCGCCCCAGCCCCGAACTGGGTGGTCAAGGGCGATCCCATGGGACGACGCAACCGCTCTTCAAACAGCTGCTGGAGGTCCCCACCCGCACTGGAAGGCAGGTAACCGCCACTGAGTGCGTAGATTTTTTCATAATTTTCAGCAATGTCGGTCCAGTTTTCGTCGATCGCATCGCTACTGCCCGGCTGGGGGGGCATGACCACATTGCTTCGAGCCAGCACGAAGAAACGACCGTTTTCAGCGCGATACCCGAGATCCACCCGGTAGCTTTTCGGCGATTCCTTGATCTCGATGTACCAGTTCTTAACACCCCCATGAACAGGAATATCCCGGACAACTTGTTCGGCAGTACTGGTCGTTGCCCCCGTATCAACGTGAAACAATCGTAAGATAGGTACCGCCGTATGCCAGTGCTCGGCCATCGCCGCCGACGCGCGCTGGACACACTGGCGCGTCACGTCCCAACAGGCTTGCAACCAATAAGGATCGCGCACAAGCAACACAACGCGGTCCTTCCCTGGAGCCTTAGCCAATGCTTTGGCACAGGAAGCCGATTTTCTGGCAGCCCCGCCCCGCTGGGCAGTTTTGGTCGTAGCCACATAGGACAGATCTTTCATGTTCTCACGTTCTGTGTGAATCTTGCGAATCCGCCCCAGCACACGCGTGTTCTTCCGTTTTCCAAGTGACGTCTTCCCATTGGTCGCGCCTCGCCGTCGAGTTCCGGCCGCTGAATCTACGGCCGATTTTCGACTTCGACTGGCCACGCTTTTCGTTTTCGACTTCCTGTTCTGTGCCAGTTTAGTCGTTCGGCGGGATGACACGTTTGATTTACTCTTCGCCGCCTTGACCAGCGCGCGCACTAACTGGTCCTTTCGCATGGAATGAATGCCAGTGAGTCCCATTTTCCTGGCCAGAACACAAAGGTCTTTCACGGTCTGCGTTCGCAGGTCGGCTGCCTTGATCAATGGACTTACCTTTTGTCAGCGAGGATAATCGGCAGAAACACAGTCAGGAAATCCTATTCGGCAGAACCGATGTGCATCCATCCATCGGCAGCTGACCGGGCCCAAACCTGCAGTCCATTCTGGTGGGGGAACTCGCGAAACCGACGACAACCGCCACGCACTAATTCCGTGCGCACGCGTCAGCCGTCCACTGCCTCGTTCGTTACAAGTCGGCGGGAAGATGTCTTCGACGCGGCGCCCCCGTCTCGAACTCTATGGGCCGTATCTGTTCGCATGGGGGCACAACCAAAACACCCATCACCTTTGAGTCTAATTGCAACGTAGCAAAAAGGCAACGCACTCCACCCGATACTACTACACCCTGCAGAACACAGCAATCCTCCCCTGCAGGGGCAATCCGGTTAATACGAGGGCCAGGAGTTCAAAACACAAAACACAACGTAACCCATTTATCGAAAGCACTTTACGAACCCCTAACCATCCTACGTCTCGCCGGACTACCGCCGAAACCTGCCTTGAAAAAAGTGCGACATCTCGTAGCAAATGCTTTTGCAATACCAAGTTGGCACCAGTGCCCGTGGAAGCGAAACGCCGATCGAGCCGAGTGGACGGAGGTGGTTGACCGACTGGAAGGGTTGGGGTAGATTAGCCAGCCTTGAGTGGCACCCGAATTGAGTGGAAAAACTGGTACAGAGCGGCGGGGCCGCAACCAAATCCAAGCTACCGCTCGGGGCCCAATCGCCCGCTTCCGCTGGGCGCTGGAACTTGGGAAAGAACTTACCGATCTTTAAAATTTAGTAACAACAGACAGTGCCGCGATCAGTAATTCTTAGTACGTTCCATTTGGCGCCAAGCCGGCTTGGCGATAGGACACGGGCGAGCACGACTCGGATAAACTTGCTTGAATGCGGCATTTTCGGCCCTGGAG
>JAJSAJ010000530.1 GCA_024274855.1 Planctomycetota bacterium
CGCTCGCTTGAGTCTCCGATCTGGATTAGTGAAGATAAGTGGTGATTAGTGTTCTAGTCTTCCTTCCGTTCGGTCGTTCACTTGCCATTTGGCTAACATGTCACGAGTATTACAAAAAGCCTCTCTTAATAAACTCGCCAACTTGGGTGTGGACGATAGACTCTTCGAACAGTCTTGTGTAGATAGCAATGCAACTACCTTCAAGCCATTCTGATTCCGCGAGAATCACTGACGTTCGTACGGTGCTGCTGACCGGCCCCTGTACTGGCGATCCCTTTCTCAGCGAGACTCGAAGACTGAGAAGTGCCGCTTTCATTGAAATCCATACCGACACGGCGCACACGGGCCTGGGAGAGACTTATGCAGGGTATTTCATGCCCGAGTCCATACCTTCGATCGTCGATTTCTTTAAGCCTGTTCTGATCGGGCAGGACGTTGAAGACATTGCCAAGCTGTGGGGACGGATGTATCACAGCGGAAACTTTTGGTGCCGTGTGGGGTTGGGGGTCAATGTACTCAATGGCATCGAGGCTGCATTGTGGGACTTGAAAGGAAAGCTGGAAAACAAGCCCGTTCATGCGTTACTTGGAGGCTCGCAACACGAGCGCCTGCCGGCCTATGCCACGGGCGGGGCAAGCAATTATCCGCTCGAGAAACTTTCGCGCAAGATAGACCATTATCTGAGCCTGGGCTTTCGCGCTTTCAAGGTGGGAGCAGGATCTCATTCCTTGGAGAATGGACATCATGTTGACGACAATCCGAAGGCAGCAGCCGATTGTGAGGTAACGAAGCTCGAACATATCCGAGCGCACGTCGGCACGGACGTTGGTGTGATGTTGGACGCACACATGGGAAACACGCCAACGGGTCAATGGGACTTGGAAACAGCAACGGCCGTGTTAAAAGCACTCGAGCCGTTTCACTTGATGTTTTTCGAAGAGCCGCTGCATTACACCGACTACTTGGGGTATTCAGCTCTCTGCAAGGAGACGTCGGTGCCTGTTGCTGGTGGCGAATGCCTGACGGGACTCAGTGAATGGCGCGTCTTCATCGACAACGATTGCTTTGATATTGGCCAACCGGACGCTTCATTTACAGGGGGCCTGACAACCGTCTTGCTGGTTGCCGACATGCTGGCGGCGCGCAATCGCACGATTGCGACACACGCATGGGGCGCCGGTGGGTCTCTAATGCAGAACATTCACGTGGCGTTTGCCTGTAAGAACACCACGATAGTCGAAGTACCGCCTGACTACGGGCCGTTGCATGGCGAGGTCATGGGCGAGTCTTTTCAGATGTGCGATGGATATCTACTTCCGCCGACAGAACCGGGGCTCGGTATCACCCTTGGCGAGGAGACGAAATCGCGTTTTCCGTTCCGGCCCGGGAGCGGTGAGTTCAATGATGTGCCCGGCAAGAACCTGGCTGAAATGGACAAGAGGCTGAGCGGATGATTCGTATCCTGATCGACGTACCCGTTTATGGGCCAGGCATCGAAGCGTTACAAGCCCTGCCCGACGTCGCCGCTGAGGTGTGCGACCCGATTTCAGTGACAAAGAGACGACGAGCGAAATCGTTGATTGGCGACAAGAACATTCTTTTCTGCGCCACGCCACCGGAAAATCTGGATGAGATGACTCAGTTGGAATGGATTCAAATCGCGTCGTCAGGATTCGAACATCTGATCCCGCTCGACCTGCCACGTAGGAATGTACGTGCAAGCAATGCCCGGGGAGTGTTTGATATTGCTATCGCCGAATGGTGTGTGGCGATGATGGTGAATCTGACTCGCGATCTGCCGGGGATGTTTCGCAATCAGCAGGCCGGGCGCTGGGATCGGAGCGCACGTTTTCAAACCGAGCTACGCGGCCGAACCGTTGGATTTTGGGGTTACGGAGGCTTGGCCCGTGAAACGACTCGGTTGGTAAAAAACATGGGACTTCATGTTAACGTGCTGACGCGCGGCGGTGTGCGAGCTCAAGCGGATGTTTATTGCATTGAGGGAACGGGCGACCCGAAAGGAACCCTACCCGACACGGTCTATACTTACGAGGACAAGGCGACATTTCTTCGCGGCCTTGATTTTCTCGTGATAGGCCTGCCCCTGAACCCTCAGACTCGCGGCATCGTTACGGCTGAGGATCTACGTGCATTGCCGTCGACGGCGCACGTGCTGAACCCCGCCCGAGGGCCGTTGATTGAGGAGAAAGCCCTGCTTGACGCCTTACGTGAGGGTTCGATTGCCGGAGCGGCGCTCGATACGCATTACAAATATCCGTTACCGGCGGAGCATCCACTTTGGTCGCTGCCGAATGTGATCTTGACGCCGCACATTTCTGGTTCGACGAAAAGCACTCGGTTTCCGGAGCGAATCTGGGATCTGTTTGTTAAGAATGTCAAACGATATCTGGACGGGCAAACCTTATTGAATCAAATTGACGCGGCAGCTCTTCATTAGAGCTGATAAATAACCAGGTCCTTCACCTTGCGCAACTTAACCGAGCCCCCATCGCTTCCCACACGAGCCGCGGATCGCACACGCTCGGCGCGATGGCTGTCTTCGTACACTGCCACATGCCCCGGGGTAGTCCGCGAAACTTTACGGCCACGGAGGTCGCGTACGGCTGGTGCTTATAGTTTTCCATCAGGTTATAGAGCATCACCCACGCGTGTGACTTGTCTGGCGAGCTGCACGCCAGCGCGCCCACGGGATCGTTGGAACTGAGGCATTCCACACGCGTCCCCTTCATCCGGTGCAACAATTCGAAAGCTCGAAAACTGGGCTTCGGAATCGTCGTCTTGGTGAACATCGCGAGGCCACCTTGAAACCCCTCGTGGGCATGCGGCGGTCCGGCACCAAGACAGAATGGCAGGGCAAGTGTGATTTCGTGATCCATGAACTGGCGAACCGCCATCACACGATAGGCCGCATCGTAGGGGCGATCGTGCATGGCAAAGGAACTGGAAGAACAACCCCATTCCGTGATGATCGTTGGCAAGTCACGAAACTCAGGAAACTTCGCCAACGTTCGTCATGGGTTGGCTGCCTCTTGCCCTGCGGTCGGCCAAAGTCTTCAGCTTGATAAACGATTAATTCTACACGAAATCATCAATCGCCGCATCCGATGCCTATTATCACAAGTGGTCGCCTTTGCCGAAAACAGCGGCCAGTCGTTTCAGCTCAGCCCGTGACAAGTCAGCCCCGTGACCGCCCGGTTCGTTTTGCTGAAACAGCGAGCGTCTTCCCCACCTTTAACTTCTCCTCACTTCCCTTTCAGACGTTGTTCGAGTATGGCAAGCAATCGATCGAACGGGCGGAAGACTAGGTTTTGTCTCAAAACCCGGAGGAGCAGTGTTTCCGAGAAGGCGAAGCGCGTCCGGGAGGGCGAAGCTCCTGCTGAGCCTCTTGTTGTGTTGGCCAGGACGGCTTGGCAGGAGCCTCGCCCTCCCGTTTTGAGACAAAGCCTAGAACACTAATCACCACTTATCTTCACTAATCCTGGATCGAAGACTCAAGCGAGCGTTCTAAGCTCGTCTGCCCGTTTCGTTCGGCGCTGAACTTACAGTTTTTCTCATTTCTGATTAGTGGGGATTGATGAGTGTTTCAATCTTCTCTTCCTCCTGTTCGGGTCGTGCTCGACTCCGAAGTTGTTTATGGTTCGAGAAATCCTGAACCTCGGTGGCTGCCCGACGGCTAACCAGTTACGTCGATTCTATCCTACCGACGCAAATGGTCTTGCCATGTGAGTTCTCTCGCGGTCGCGGACGAAAGCCCCGTGAACGACTACGAAAACCCCTTGTCACTCCTCAATCATCCGACCATCCAGGAAGCGACACACTCGCTTGATAGTTGGAGTAGTTGTACAGAGGGTTGCGTTTCGGCCGATAGAGTCGCCCCGATTTCGGGTTATCATCCTGTGTATAGACCCAGATCTCAGCCGGATCCCACACCACGACCTCATCGCGGCAGTCCCCGGTTATATCGAGCACGGCGTTGCACATGTCCGGATGTCCGTCATCGGGAAACCGAACGACGCACCGGCCCCACCCGTCGAACATGCCTCCTTCGTCGACATTGGGTGAATGGACGAAGTATTCTTCGGATCTGCCTGTCCAGTTCACGGGAAGGCACATGCTTCCACATTGCACCGGTTCGCAATCGTGATACCGATTATGATCCGCGTCAAAGAAATTCAGGATGCCCTGATTCCGCCAAAAGTTGATGCTTACCGTCTCCAGACCTGCCAGGTCATCGCGAAAATTGGCGATTGCGGGGTTCTGAACATGCCCCAAATAACTGTGTTTGATTATCCTGCCCGACAGATCAGCGAAAAAGATTCCTTCATCGCTTGCGGCATTGAGCAGGTGAGGTGGTTGGTGCTTGCGGAACGTGGCGATGGCAACGCCATCGCAATGGTCATCGATCCGGCTGTCGAGACACCACAGCTTTGTGCCATCGTCATCAAACAGTGTATAGCCCACGGCCAGTTCGTCCTTGCCGTCTTTATCCACATCGTAAGCGAACGGATAGTGCCCCGTTTTGCACTTGCCGGTCCAAAGTGGTTCCAAGCGGCTATTCATCGCCCAGACTTGCCAGTAGCGGTCTTTGATGATGACGTCGCTCGGGTGGCCGGTCCCTCGTAAATCGCAAAAGTACAGGCAATCGCCCAAAATTCGCTCGTATCGACTACCCTTGCGATCGGTTCGCGGCGTCGGGGTTTTGTATTTCGTCTTTCCGGTCGCGCCGTCGGCAACGATCAGCTCGAACCCACGACAATAGACGACTTCGTTGCGTCCATCGCTATCCAAATCGTGAATCTGAAAGCCGACATCATTTGTCAGATGGTCCTTCCATTTGTCGGGAGTTCCAATTTGCCAAAGGATCTTGCCATCAAAGGTCATCGCGGTCAGGCAACTCAGCTCGCTGTAGCGATCACCGGGGCCGTAGTGGACAACTTGTCCGATCAGTACATCGATCCGGCCGTCGCCATCAAGATCGCCAAATCGCAAGTTCCGACCGACTCCAAATCCCAAGGTCGACATCTTCTTCCAGAGGACCGGCTTCGGGTTGGCCGCTCGCAACTGGGCAAGTTCCTTGCCCCTTGCCTGGAAACTGGTCATGTACGTCGTGTGCGCCCGCTGTGCCATCGTGACGCGAATATCCGAAAAGAAAGCCGGCACATCGGCCAGCAACGCAATTCGGCCGCGATCGAACGTGTCATCTATCGCCTTCAGCGTCGGGCCACCTTCCACACACGCTTCGATCCGCGAACCGGTCACGCGCACGGTCGCAACAAGATATTCGCTCGGCTCGGATTCGAACGTGGCTTCCGAAAGTACCTTTTCCCGAGGTGTGTGAAGTGCCGTGGCATGCCGCACCTTTAGCAATCGCACCTGACCGTTCTCAATGCCGAAAAAGTAATAGCAGCGATCGTTTTGATACCGAAACGCAATGCCGCAACGCCCATTGGTTGATTGCGGCGCAAAACGAGCGGTGACGCTGTAGTCCTTCCAAAGAGGGTCACCTGCCACAAGCATGGGATGCCAGTAGGGCTCGTGTTTCTTCGTGAATGTCTGGGCCATCACCTTTTGCCCGTGGTCCCGTTGAACTCGCCAAGCTCGTTGCGATTCACCTTGCCACGAGAACGTCGATACGCCCCAGTTCCCCACCGGTGCAGTTTCCGGCAGATAATGGTACTCGGTGTGAGCACCAACGGGTGAGGAAACGAGCCGAGAGGGGAGAGTCCTGAAATCGTCCTCCAAAACGACGATGGGCTCCGAAGCGGATATCATGCTCACCGCCAAAACCCATGTCACCACGCCGCTGCCACAGATTGCCGCCAATGCCGGGAAGTTTCGCACGGCTATCCTCCAGTTAGAGTATCGGGTTTCCGGGCTCGTCCAATCGCCTCTGCTGCAACAGGCTGGTTATGGAACTGCGTTCATTGGCAAGTGGCACATGGGCAACGACGATTCGGCCCGGCCGGGTTTTGATCATTGGGTCAGCATGAAAGGCCAGGGGACTTCGTTCGACCCGGTCTTGAACATCGACGGCCACCGAAGGAAATACACCGGTCATACGACATGCTGGACTAAACTGCCGAACATTGGGCCATGTTGACAATCCGTAACCGTCAATCGACTGGGATGGACACATTCGTTCCGGGTTCGAACCCAAATAGATAACAAGAGAATCAACGCTCTTGGTTTCGGACGTCCGCGGAACGTGGCATGCCGGGCATCATCATTCCCATGGGATCGGGCGACATTCGCGTCTACTCGCGGGGAGAACGCACGGTGCGGTGGAAGCTCGGCCAAGAAGACTATGCACTACTGGTCGAGTACGCTCGCTCCGACAGCGACCGACAGGGGAAGCGATAAACGCGTTGGACGTGGAGAAGTGAGGATCGCCTTTTGAGGGGCATCTGCGGGCAGACACCAGTGTCTGACTCCGGGCTCTTGTCCATCTTTCGCTTCACAGCGATACTAGGCTTTGTCTCAAACCCGGAGAAGCAGTGTTTCCGGGAGGGCGAAGCTCCTGCTGAGCCTCTTGTTTTGTTGGCCAGAACGGCTCGGCAGGAGCCTCGCCCTCCCGTTTTGAGACAAAGCCTAGTCGGGAGGATGCCATGACACGACCGCTGGTTCCTGGAACCATGAGATGGAATATTACGGACCGGGGATACCGGCTGAGTCTTCTGTGTCTTATCGAACGACAGGGCCATGTGAGCAGCTCGGGGATCGCGTTGGTCCCAGGTGCGACTGGCCGTTAATTGTGATATCCTGCCCATGAATGACGCTCCAAGACCGTAGGCGCGTCCAGGGCGGCAGGGTCGCCAATCAATTCCGTCAAGAAGTTAACAATCTTTGAGGTTCGTGGTACAGATGCCATTAGTTGCACATATTCCGTTGCCCACGTTTGACGATTTGAATCAGCGAGGCGAGAATGTGCTCGCGCTCGGAGATGCGCTGAGCCAGGATATTCGCGAACTACATATCGGTTTCCTGAACATGATGCCCGATGCGGCTCTGGAAGTTACCGAGCGGCAGTTTCTGCGATTAGTCGGCAGCAGCAATCAAATTGCCCAGTTTTTTGTCTATCCTTTTACCATACAGGGGCTTCCACGCAGTGCCGAAACACAGGCATATATCGACCAGTACTACGTCTCCTTTGAGCAACTTAAACGAGATGGATTGGATGCGCTGATTATTACCGGGGCCAACGTGGCCAATCCAACATTGGATCAGGAACCGTTTTGTGAACCACTTCGGGAAATCATCAATTGGGCATCCGAGCATGTTACCTCCGTGCTATGCTCTTGCCTGGCTACGCACGCCATTGTCCAGGCGCTGCACGGTATCGAACGACAACGGCTTCCCAAGAAACGCTGGGGCGTTTACTCCCATCGGATCACGCAGGCGGACCACCCGTTGCTCCGGGACATAAACACACGCTTTGACGTACCTCACTCGCGATACAATGATGTCAGCCGTGCCCAGTTGGAGGCGGCCGGATGCACCATCCTTGCCGAGGGCAATGAGAGCGGCGTTCACATGGCAGTCAGCCCGGATCAGTTTCGCATCGTCTATCTCCAGGGGCATCCGGAATATGATCGCAATAGCCTGCTGAAGGAATACAAGCGAGAAGTAGTACGGTTTGTCGATCGTGAGCGCAGTGATTATCCACCTCATCTCGAAAACTACTTTCCAACGGAAGCAGCCGCGATCGTCGACGAATACGAACATATTGTCCGATACTGCATGCGACAAGGAACCTCCATTCCGCCATTTCCTGAAAGGCAGATCGAGCCCTATCTAGACAGCACCTGGCTCGACACGGGAAAATCAATCGTCAACAATTGGCTGGGAATCGTCTACCGGTTGACCAATATCGATCGCAGCATTTGTTTTACCGAGGGTGTTGATCCGAACGATCCATTAGGACTCAGAAAATGAAACCAGAAACCATCGCGATCCACGGCGGATATGAAACCGAAGCAACAACGAAATCCGTTGCGGTCCCCATCTATCAGACGGTTGCCTACGAATTCGATGATGCCCAACACGGCGCGGACTTGTTCAACCTGGAGGTACCGGGAAACATCTATACGCGCATTATGAACCCGACGGCCGATGTTTTGGAAAAGCGGATCGCCGAATTGGACGGCGCAGTTGGTGGTTTGGCGCTAAGCGCGGGGAGTGCCGCAGTCAATTACTCGATCCTGACGATTGCCGAGCAAGGTAACAACATCGTATCGGTCCCGCTGCTCTATGGCGGGACTTATACCCTTTTCGCCCATCTGCTGCCCAAGCAGGGTATTGAGGTGCGTTTCGCCAAAAATGACGAGCCCGCCAGCCTCGAGGCGCTGATCGATGATAAGACAAGCGCTGTTTTTTGTGAAACAATTGGTAATCCCGCTGGAAATATCGTTGACTTGGAGGCAATCGCGTCGATGGCCCACAAGCATGGCGTACCAGTGATCGTGGACAATACGGTTGCCACTCCAGCGCTGATCCGGCCGATCGACCATGGAGCGGATATTGTCGTTTACTCACTCACGAAATACATGGGTGGACATGGGACTTCACTGGGTGGCGCCATTGTCGATTCGGGCAAGTTTCCCTGGGCGAAATATCCGGAACGCTTCCCCACACTTAACGTGCCGGAACCCTCGTATCACGGCATTGTCTATACCGAGGCAATGGGGCCGGCCGCCTATATCGCCCGTGCTCGAACCGTCCCGTTGCGCAATACGGGTTCAGCGATCAGTCCGCTGAATGCTTTTTTGATCTTGCAGGGGATCGAAACTCTTTCGCTGCGAATGGAGCGGCATTGCCAGAACGCCCTGGCCGTGGCAAATTACCTGAACCAGCATCCGAAAGTGGCCTGGGTTCACTATGCGGGACTACCCGATTCGCCCTATTATGATCTGGCACAAAAGTATACCGGCGGCAAGCCATCCGGGCTCCTTACGTTTGGAATTCAAGGGGGCTTTGAGGCCGGTATCCGCTTCTATGACGCGCTGCAATTATTCAAGCGACTTGTAAATATCGGGGATACCAAGTCGCTGGCTGCCCATCCCGCTTCCACGACCCATCGTCAGTTGTCGTCCGAGGAATTGGCATCAGCCGGGGTCACGCCCGATATGATTCGCTTGTGCGTCGGGATCGAACACATCGACGACATCATCGCGGACATCGAACAAGCACTGACGGCAGTCGGGTGAATCGAGGAGGCGTCGCTGGATGGTCGCGAGGCGGACGACTTTCGCTCGCCGCGATTAATCGTGCAACCCAATGTGCGTTTGACCGCGTTGCCCGGCTCGAGTGAAAGGAGAGGGGCCGTGAGGCCCCGGAACCCCTCACAATTCGCTGCTTGCTTTTTACCCCTCTGGGATGTCGTCAAGCGAGATTCCCAAGGCGTCAGCCACGCCTTTTCCATAAGCCGAATCGGCTTTTATGCAGTTGCCGATATGGCGAATCTTAATCTCTCGAGAAGCGGCGGCCATGGCACGGGCCGTATTGGCGAAGAGCGATTCTTGTTCTTCCGGACTCATCAGTCGGAAAAGCATGCCGGGCTGGGTGTAGTAATCGTCGTCAATCCGATGGTTCTAACAATCGGCATCTCCATCCAGACTGAGCGGTGGTTCCGAAAACTCGGGCTGCTGTCGCCACTCACCATGGCTATTAGGCTCGTAACCGATCGTGCTGCCATGGTTGCCGTCGACTCGCATGGCACCATCGCGGTGGTAACTGTGGAACGGACAGCGTGATGCATTGACCGGAATCAGGTGATGGTTCACTCCAAGCCGATAACGCTGGGCATCACCGTACGAGAACAGACGGCCCTGTAACATTTTATCAGGTGAAAACCCAATGCCAGGCACGATGTTGGCCGGGTTGAACGCGGACTGTTCGACCTCGGCAAAATAATTTTCGGGGTTGCGATTTAGCTCCATAGCACCGACCTCAATTAATGGGTAGTCGTTGTGGAGCCATACTTTTGTCAGGTCGAATGGATTATATGGACAGTTGCCAGCTTCCTTCTCCGGCATTACCTGGATGAAGAGCTTCCACTTCGGAAAGTCCTTCTTCTCAATGCTTTCATAAAGGTCGCGCTGATGGCTCTCTCGACACTTGCCTATGATGGCTTCGGCCTCACCATCCGTGAGGTTCTTGATGCCCTGTTGGCTGACGAAATGGAACTTGACCCAGTGCCGTTCGTTCTTCGCATTGATGAAGCTGAAGGTATGACTGCCGAAGCCGTGCATATGGCGGTAGGAGGAAGGAATGCCGCGGTCGCTCATGGTTATTGTGATTTGGTGCAACGCCTCCGGTAGTGATGTCCAGAAATCCCAGTTGTTTCGAGCACTTCGCAAATTGGTTCGGGGATCGCGTTTGACGGCATGGTTGAGGTC
>JAJSAJ010000035.1 GCA_024274855.1 Planctomycetota bacterium
ACCGCGAACCGGCTGCACGACCGGCAACGCCGACCATGACATCGATATTCATCGTGGAGTATTTCCGAACGCTTTCATCCATTTGACAATCGCATTAACGAAGAGAGAGCGTTTTCGATTCGAATTAAAGCCGAGACCAAACAACCGCGTAGCAGCGAAAGGCGTGAATGGTCATGAATCTCAAAACCAAACAGCTGGTTATCGCCATCCTTGGAATCTTGTTCCTTGTTTCCCTGATATTTGTGCAGTGGATGGAAGTGGTACGGAAACGGGCCGAGCTCGGCTTGATTGCTCATCCAGTCAAAATCCCGGAAACGTCCAAGAAGTGTGCGGAATGTCACGCAAAGGAGACACCGGGCATCCATGATCAGTGGCGAAGCAGCACGCACGCCGTCAAAGGGATCGCTTGCTATGATTGCCACAAGGCCAGAAAAGAAGATCCCGACTGCTACGAACATCATGGCCAGATCATCGCCACGATCGTCACGCCCCGCGATTGCTCGGAATGCCATAAGAGAGAGTTTGATGAGTTCGAGCACAGCCATCATTCCCGAGCGGGAAACATCCTGGCATCGCTTGATAATGTATTGGCGGAAAAAGTCGAGGGAAACCGAACGCCCTTCAGCCCCCATTCGCCAACGCCCGGTCGGACCAGCATGGGCATGGTCAATGGGATGGCCAGCGTTACTTCCGGATGCAAACAGTGCCATGGCGCTAAAGTTGCCTTGGAAGGGACCGATGGCAATCCGATCACCTTGGACGACCTGAAACCTGATCCCGTTACCGGACTTCCGACCAACGCTGAAGCGGTTGCACGAATAAAGAGGGACCAAGAACACGACCGTCCGATCCTGACGCACGCATCATGGCCAAATACTGTAATCGGCCGGAAGAACCTGGACGGATCACAAGGATCGTGCTCGGCATGCCACTCGCGACACGACTTCTCGCCCCGCCGTGCCCGCCAGCCGGAAAACTGCGGCAAATGCCACCTGGGCCCGGACCACCCACAGAAAGAAATTTACGAGGAATCCAAGCATGGGATCGCCTACCGCGACCTGAAAGAGCATCTGAACCTTGATGCCACCTCCTGGGTGCTCGGGAAGGACTACTCGCAGGCGCCCACATGTGCCACCTGTCACATGTCAGGCAACTCGCTGAACAAGGGCCGCGTAACACACGATCCGGCCGAACGACTGTCCTGGACCAACCGACCGAAAGTCAGCCTGGCAATGGACACCGACAAAAATGGCAAAGTCGTCAAAGAGACGGAACCGGCCAAACGCCGCAAACTGGTCGTCAGCAGTTGGCGTGAGAAGCGAGACCGAATGAAACGCGTCTGTTCGCATTGCCATACCCCCAACTACATTTCCGCCTTCTACGCGCAATATGATGACTTCATCCACAACTACAATGAGAAGTTCGGCAAACCAGGCATCGCAATCATGGGTGCCTTGCTGGAAAACAACCTCCGAACCAAAGCGAATTTCGATGAAGAAATCGAGTGGACGTGGTTCTATCTCTGGCACCACGAAGGCCGTCGGGCACGTCATGGAGCGTCGATGATGGCCCCCGATTATGCCCATTGGCATGGCATGTACGAAGTGGCTGAACGGTTCTATATGGAACTGATTCCACAAGCCCGAGAGATGGCCGAACATGGCAAGACATCGGGCAACGCCAAGGGCGCTCAGGCTGTCCTGACGGTGATCGACGAGATCCTCGCAAGGCCCGAACACGCGTGGTTTGAAAAGGAGACTCGTAAACGTAACGAGCATCCATCGAGTGCGAAAGCCGAACCGGCCAAGCCCGGCAAACCGAGTGGTACAAACGCGAAAAAGACCTGAAACGGGTTTCGCCCGCACTCCAAGTGGCGGAGCCACGACCAGTATTGTCGAACGGACGTCCACGTCCGTTCATTCGACGGACCTGGAGGTCCGTCGGACAAGAGGTGCGCACGGCGCGCACGTCCTACCAACTAAGGATTCGCCAATCAATAACTGTCGCACTCTTCCGCATACAGACCCCCATGGGCTCGCCCCATGGGTGAATCAGTCTCGCAGCTAAAGACGATCGCCGCACGAACTCCCTCCAGTAAACGCGACAACAATTGATTCGCCGGCCCCTAAGACTCGAGCGAGGCAGGGCCTCGAACCACTGCGAATGCCTTATCCGCGGGACGCCTTGCCATCCGTGGGCCCATGTCCACGGTGGTCCCAACGGAGTTGGCGTGCGGATTGACTTGGCAGCCCGTGGGCCCCATGGTATCGTGCAGTCGTATCTCAAACGGGTACACATATTCTCACGGCCGAGGCACAGGAGATCAGATCATGGCCAGCCAGTTGAATCGACGGGAGTTTCTCTGCCGGACGTCCGCCATCGGCGGGCTGGCCGCAGTCGCTGGAGCCAGTGGTTTGCTCGGCGCCGAGACGCTCAGTCCGATCGCTTCGACCGCTCGGGACGCGCCGAGTCTGCCGGTCGCTATCGGGCGTTGTCAAAGCTATGCGTCCGACCGTTTGTTTGGCGTCTTGAGCGGGGCGTTGGACCAGATCGGTGGGATTCGGTCTCTGGTCGCCGGCAAGACGGTCGCGGTAAAGCTGAATCTGACCGGTGGTCCACGATGGAAACTGGGCGGTTTGCCTGCATTTCAAACGTACCATGTCCATCCCCAATTCGTCGCAGCGACCTGTGCGGCATTGCATCGGGCCGGTGCCAAGCGGATCACGATTCTGGAAAGTGGTTACTCGACAAAACCACTGGCCGATGTAATGGCAGCGGGCGGATGGGACATCGACGCGATCAATCGTGCCGGCGGTGGGAACGTTCGCTGGGAAGATACGCGGCACAAGGGATCGTATCGCAATTACAGTCGCCTGAAGGTGCCCTGGGGCGGATACGTCTATCCGGCATTTGACGTAAACGCCGCGTACGAAAAGAATGACGTGTTTGTCTCCATTGGCAAGCTGAAAGATCATGCGAATGCGGGCGTAACCATGTCGGTCAAGAACCTGTTCGGCATGGCGCCCACATCGATCTACGGTGACAACTATGACGGCGCGGGACGGGCTCAAGTTGACGAACAGACAACATCGGCTCGCGGCGATACGTTTCACAAGGGGAAACGAATGCCACCCGGCGGTGCGCCGCAAGAAGTCGCTTTGAACTCGTCCCGCCAATGGAGCCACCGAGTTCCACGTGTCACTGCCGATCTGTTTGGAGCTCGCATTCCCGATCTATGCCTGGTCGATGGGATCGAAACCAACCGTGGCGGCGAAGGACCCTGGATCAAAGGCGTTCAGCCAGTCAAGCCTCATCTGCTGTTCGCCGGACGCAACGGAGTCTGCACCGACTCGATTTGCACGGCCGCGATGGGTTACGATCCGGCCGCCGATCACAAACAGTTTCCGTTCATGGGCGACAATCATCTGAAACTGCTTGCTGAAAAACAGATCGGCACCAACATGGTTGATGCCATCGAAGTACGCGGTCTGCCGCTGAAAAAAGCTCTGTTTCCATTCAACCCCAAACATCATGAGATCGGCAAGCCGATTTTCAGTTAGAATGCCGTTCCGCCCAATTCCGTGACCTCGTTCGTGCTCGCATCACGTTTCCAGAATACCACCGGCTCTTGAGGAGTTAGCCAACTATGACAACAGATGATAACCACGCGTCGTTCGTATCACGCCGTACATTTCTTCAGCAACTGTCGATCGCCGGTGCCGGCACGCTGCTGGTCGATCGTTACGCGTTGGCTCGCGACACACAGAAGTCGCTTCCCAAACGAGTGTTGGGACGCACCAAACAGGAAGTGACCACCTTGGCGCTCGGCACCTGGCCGTGTGGCAAGTCGAGTGACGTCAGCGTGAATGACATCGCCCGACTGGTTCAAGAGGCACTTGACCTGGGGATCAACTTCATCGATGCGGCACGCGCGTACGACAATGCGGAAGAGGGCATTGGCAAGGGGCTCGGAAGACGCCGAAGTGATGTGTTCCTGACAACCAAGGTCTGGGCCGATAGTGCGGAAGAAGCGAAGAAGTCCTTAGAGGAGTCGCTTCGGCAACTGCGGACCGATCATGTCGACCTGTGCTATCTGCACAGTATCGGCAACCGGAACGTCGAGCGGGCGAAAGGCCCCGGCGGCGCACTGGAGTACCTGGTACGTCAGAAAGAAAAAGGAACCATTCGGTTCATCGGCATCTCCGGACACTCGCGTCCCAAGGCTTTTGTGCCACTGTTGAAAACCGGCCAAATCGACGTATTGATGCCGGCGATGAACTTCGTCGACCGATACACGTATAATTTCGAACAAACGGTCATGCCGGTCGCTCGGGAACACGGCGTGGGGGTCGTCTGCATGAAGGTTTTTGGGGGTATGCAGGGTGGTTTCGCAAAGGCCAGTGGTCCGAACCCGGGTCCCATGGTCAAGAAGGCCATGCTGCATCAAGCCATTCGATACAGCTTGGGTATTCCAGGTGTCGCGACGGTCGTCATTGGTCCGCACACGGTGGAACAACTGCGAGAAAACGTCAAGATGGTATGCAACTATACGCCATTGTCGGATGCGGAAAAACAGTCGCTCAGCCAACTCGGCAAACAACTGGCACAAAGCTGGGGCCCCCATTTCGGACCGGTTGCCTAGTTCGACAGAAGCTGAGTCTGGAACTGATTCACGTCCACGGATAAGACTGAGGACGTCGGCCGACGGATGGCAAAGCGGCCCACCGATACGGCAGAAGACATGGGCCCACGGATGGCAAAGCGTCCCACGGATAAGACTGAAGACAGTGGCCCACGGATCGTCACGCAAAGACGGTTCGCTTCCAGGGGGTCAGACCCCACAGACCCCAGCGGCGTGAACGGCAAAGAAAGAAAAAAGGGAAGGGAAAGAAATACGGAAGCGGCACATCAAACCGTTCGGCCTCACACAAAGCCATGCGATCGGACGAACGCCAAGCCGTGAAACACCATCTCTTCCTTTCCTTTGCGATTTTGCGCCTTTGCGTGCGTATCTTCTTCCAATCCGCGTCGTTTTTCCGTAGACCTGTACGCCTTGTGCGCAACAAATCCACCGCGAGCCACGAGTCCCATCTTGCCTGGACTGTGACCAATGTGCGCGCATCCAGCGTTGCTTTGACAGCCCTTTCTAAGATGCTTCGTGCTAATTCCGTGCGTTCGATTCATCCGACGATCAGATACCAGAGTTGGGCGACGACAAAGCAGACGACCACTCCGAGCGCCACGGGCAGCAGGGTGGCGATCAGGGTCCACTTTCGGCTGCCGGTCTCCTTCCAGATGGTGTAGATGGTGGTGGAGCATGGATTATGTAGCAGGCTGAACAACATCAAATTGATTCCGGTCAGCGGGATCCAGCCTGCGGTGC
>JAJSAJ010000531.1 GCA_024274855.1 Planctomycetota bacterium
GGAGACATGCCATGCGACGTTGTACCGAATCGACGCTCGTCGTCTTGCTGTTGTTGGTCGTTTTCCAACCGGCCTATTCGAACGAGAAAAAAGTGCTGTGTGGTTTCGAAGAAACGGAATTGCCCAAGATCTGGGAATACCAGCGAGGCACGGCCAGGCTGGTCAAGCAAGGTGTCACGGAAGGCAAGCAAGCGTTGGAGATTGTGTTTGATCCGAAGTCGCCGAGTTGGGGAGCCTACATCAACTCGTATCGTTTGCCCCATGACTGGTCAGCGTTTGATGCCCTGATACTCGATGTGTTCAACCCGAACGATGGGCCAGTCGAAGCTTACGTATTAGTTGCGGACAAGGCATGGCAAGACAAAGGTGCAACCTACTGGAACCGTCACAACGGTGGGCGATCATTTCCACCTGGTCAGTCGCAATGGGTTCTGCCCGTTCGAGGCTTCTACCGAGGGGAAGCCGGCAGTCGGAACAATGATATCAAACGGAATATTGACGCGAATGCTATTGTCCGAATCGACTTTGGTTTTGGGCGGCATGGCACGTCCGGTCGGATAATTCTGGATAACTTGCGGTTAGTCAAGACGGCAACTCCGAAGGGAGTATGGGCATTTGATTTCGGACCGCCGTCTCAGGCATTGATGCTGGGCTGGAGACCCGTTTCACAAAAAACCGGCTATACCGCGGAACGTGGATATGGTTGGGGGCCTCGCGGAGGTTCGCCGTGGGATGGGGCGGCACGCGATACAACGTTCGGCACAATGCTGTTGCAGGACTTCTGCGAAGCTCGCGGATACAACTTCCATGTTGATGTGCCGGCGGGACGATATCATGTGGTTGTCTATTACGAGAACAGTGGTTACTGGGGCGGCGAGCAAGCCCAGCAGCGTCAACGCACGATTCTTGCGAATAGCAAAAAAGCGTGGAACAACGTGCGCGCCGACAGATCGGAACATGCACTCTATCGGTTCGAGAATGTTGAACCTATTGGCGTTGATATCTGGAAGACGTATATGGAATCGGAGATTGCCAAGCCCGCGGAATTCGATGTTCTCATCCAGAGTGATGGTCTGACACTCCGTTTTGATGCGGATCGGGCCTGGGGGTGCAAAATAGCCGGATTAACCGTGTGTCGTATTGGTGATTCGGTAGGCGAAAAATGGCTTGAGGAACAGACCCGCAAACTGATTAAGGAGTTTCGCGGTAAGGCGGTCTGTCTGGATTCACGGGCACCGGATTTCGACGTTCCTCAGGCATGGCGTGCACTCGGATTGGTTGCCTGGCCGGTCCGCATCGAAGAGGATGTTACCCCGAATTCGATTCCTGATCCACTTACGGAGTCGCCGGGGTCGATCGTGCTTGAAGCAGCGGCCGTTCGAGCGGAAGTTGAACCCCTTTGTGTCGCGGTTCGGCCACTGCGCGATCTCGGGAAGTGCCAGCTGGAGCTTGAGCCTCTGAAAGGCCCGGGGCGCATATCCGCCGAATTGTAAGTGGTTCGCTACAATACCAGCCGGTCGTTCGGCAGAATTGCGTATCATGTGCGGCCGCACACGCTGCGTTCGGAAACAACTATTGCCATGCCCAAGGATGTCACGCGTGAGTTCATTGTTACCGTACTTATTCACCGAAGCACGGTGGCCGGTACGTACCGCGGCGGCTTGATCGTCAAGGATGCAGATGGAAAGCGGTTGTGCCGTGTGCCGCTGAAGATATCAGTGCACAATATCGTCTTGGATCGCCAGACAGATTTCCTGATGGGGTTTTTTGGATTGATGCCGCCTGGCCTGATTCCAGAAACGAAACGCTGGGATGTGCTGGATCGAACGTTGCGGATGTTACAGCTTCATGGAATGAACGCAGTCTCCGGTGGGCCAGGCTGGAAGCTGACCGGGTGGAAACA
>JAJSAJ010000532.1 GCA_024274855.1 Planctomycetota bacterium
CAGCCAAAGCCTCACACGCATGGCAGTTCTTGTCGAGCCACGTTGGAAGCTCGGCTTCAGGTAACTTTGCAAGTTGCAGAAAGAAGTCAACACCGTGAAGCAACTGGTCGACCCGAGCGGGTGTCACGGACTGTTGGCCTTTCTGCATGGCGACGAAAAAGTCTTCCATCGCATGAGCCAGTTGGACGATTGGATCGAGATTCAGGATGCGCGCGGCACCCTTCATCGAATGGGCCGCTCGCATCAGCGGTTCCAGCTGACCGGCATCGGGCGGATTCGCTTCGATAGCGAGCAGGCCGTCGGTAATCGCCTGGGCGTGTGACGTAGCTTCCGCCTTGAATAACTCGAATAATGAGAATTCGGACAGATTGTCACTCATGATAAACTCGCCTTGAAGCCCATCAGGATGCGATCGACATCCAATAATGCCGCAAAATGCCCGTTCTTTTGGGGAACCAATCCCTGGGTGTAGTGGTGCGGGGAGTGTGCCACGGTCAGAGGCGGACGCTTCAAGGTCGCTTTCTCCACCGTGATGACCTCCACAACCTGATCGACCTCGACCGCCCAACTGTCGGATCGTGCACCCAAGACGATCATTCGTCGGCTGTCGTTGGACACGTCGTGAAACGAAGTGATGTCCTCTGTCGGAAGATCAAGCAGGTGGAGCAAGCTTGCGCAAAGAACCAGGCTTCCTTCAATACAGCATAAGCCCCGAAAGATGTGATGGGTTCGGTGAGGAACAATGCAGACTTGCATCACGCGCGTAACCCCAACGACCTCGCCGGCCGGTACGGCATATGTCTCGTCGCCAACCAGGAAAACCAGTAACCGGATGGTATTCGACTCGGGATGAATGCGAGGCTGAGCGACAATCTCGGTCGCATGACTTATGCTCTTGTCGGTGAGCGGTCGGTCGAGCAGCCGAAGCATTGCGTTATGGAATAGTGCAAGGTCCCGAAAGACGCTATCGGAATCTCGACATTCGAGTTCAGGGTGATTCATGATGCCGCACTCTGGTTACCATGTGCCGAACCACAAGACCAACGGCCCGTGCGTTTCGTGCAAGTCGCGTTCGAAATGATTCACGATGCTGCATTCTGGCTGTCATGTTGGTAGAGTTTGGCCGCTCGAACACGATAACGCGTCGCGAGTTCTTCGTTCCCCAATTGGCCATAGAGGGCCGCCAATTGCAACAAGCATTCTTCTTGATAAGGGTCCAGGTAGAGTGACTTGATCAGTGCACGTCGTGCTTCGGACAGGTTTCCCAACCCTAAGTGGATACTGCCGAGCAGGTTGAGTGAATCAGCTCGAGGTTTCTCGCTTGCCGACGCTTGCTCGACAATGTGCAACGCTTCTTGCAAGTGTCCACTATCGGCGAGGTTTCGAGCTTCAGTCAAGGTCGTACCACGTTGAGGTGCTCCGATCGACTTCCCGCTCCGCACAGCGGGGATTGCGGCCCGATCGGCTGCGGAGCCGTGGCAAGACGGAGAGGCAAATGATTGGCTAACTTCTTCATCCTGGTGCCGAACTGAGCCGGTGGTGGTTGTCGATTCGGGTTCGGCAGCAGATCCGTTGAGCCTGAAGGGTGTGGTCGGTACGAGGCTCTGGGGGCAGTCTGTCTTGGGGGCGAGGGCTCGCATGGCGAACGTGTGGGGTTTATTCACACAGCAGAAATGGGGATTCAAAATCTCCAGACGCTCTGCATGGCCCACAAAGAGCATGCCGTCCGGAATCAGCCAGTGCGCTAGACGTTCGATCAACTTCTCTCGGGCCTGTTGATTCAAGTAGATCATCAGATTACGGCAGAAGACGACGTCATAGTGGGACAGCAACCCGGCGGGTAGCAATCCCTGAGCATCTCCCGGCAAGAAATTGACCAGGCGAGCAATCTGAGGATCGACGTGATACTGGTCCTGCCGGCGGATCAGCCAATGGGCTGCCCAAGTGGGCGTGTCATCGTGCATGGTTCGACACGGATAGCTTGCCCGCCTCGCGATTTCCAAAGAGTGTTCGTTGCGGTCCAATGCGTGGATGATCATCTGGCCCGGTTGCCATCCAGATTCCATGGCCGCCATCGCGATGCTATACGGCTCTTCTCCGGTGGCACAGGCGACACTCAATATGCTCAAGTGTGGCGAGTTTTCCCGTTGGGCCCGTAGGGTCCGAAGGTGCTCCAGAAGCAGGCGAAATGACTCGGGATATCGAAAAAACCAGGTTTCATTGACGGAGATCTGTTCCACGATCCACTGCCGCTCTTGTGGCTTCGCGTCCAGAATCGAACAGTATTCGTGCTCGTCGGAAACTCTTAAGGTATGGATTCGTTCTGCAATCAAGCGATCCAGCCATGCCCGCTCAAGCAGACCGGGTTCGATGCCCGCATGGTCGATCAGCCATTTCTTGACAGGGGATACAGAGATATTCATTGTTTTGCCCCGAGAGTCCTGTTCACGAATCAATCAGTCTCGCTTGGTGTAACCGTTCACGTCCGGCTCCATTTGAAGCAGCTAG
>JAJSAJ010000533.1 GCA_024274855.1 Planctomycetota bacterium
ATTCGGCGAGCAGTGTAGCAGATTGAAACGCTTCTACCACATGAGTACGGCGTACGTTGCCGGGCACGAAGCTGGCCCGATACCGGAAGGACCGTTTGCGAACCTCGCTGGATTCAAGAATCCTTATGAAGAGTCCAAATATCTCGGCGAGAATGTCGTGCGTGACAGTGGCCTTTCGTACGCGATTTTCAGACCGAGCATTATCATGGGCGACTCGATCACCGGAGACTGTGGCGCGGAGACGCGAATGATGTATGGATACGTCCTGGGTCTCTTACGAGCGGCCATGCACTTTTTCGATTCGTCGCTTGAATACTGGCAGCATTGGAAACGAGTGGACGGGAATCGCGCAGAGTACCCGAACGTCAATGCACGACTGGTTGCCGACTATGATGCAACGAAAAACATGGTGACGATCGATGACGTCGTCAGCATGTGTCTGGCGGCACGATCGACCCCATTCCGGGGCAAGACCTTCAATATTGTCAACAGAAGTAACCTGACCTGCAGCAAAATCATCACCCAGCTTCAATCCGCGTTAAAAATCACGGGCTATTCCCTTGACCCCCAATTGAGCAAAGCCACGCCACGAAAAGAGTCGCCGGTCGAGCGGGTTGCCTTCCGACATACTCGACCATTCTGGCCCTATACGACGCGTCAAGACCCCATTTGGGAAACCGCGAACGTCGATGAAATGCATGTTCCCCGGATCGAAATGACCGAGCGACTTTTTCGAAATCTGGTTAGTTCCTTCGTCCAGAGACTCGCAACGTGATAGACAGAATTACCTTCACCGACAGCGAACGCCAGCGGTATCTGCGCCTGTTCGGGGCTCATAGTCTGGCGTTTTCCACACTCCAGCCGAGCCTCAGCTATATCGACATTCCGGAGTGCGGGTACGTGGCTTATCGGGAGGTTGGTCGACTTCTTCCGACCCGTTTGGTGCTTGGCGATCCGGTCTGTGCCCGTCGCACACTTGCCGATGTTCTCGACACAACAATCGCACGTCTTGGCTCGCCGGTCTTCATTTCAGTGTCGCGACAGGTCGCCACTCTGCTATCGACACGTGGTTATTATGCAAACCAATTTGGCATCGAGACGCGACTGGATTTGCGCAATTGGAATCTCACCGGTCCGAAGAAGCAAAAACTGCGCGCCGCACTCAACGCCGCACGACGCGCCGCCGTTTGTATCGGGGAAACACATGTCCAAGATGGCAATGACACGTCGCATGCGATCGTGTCAAGAGAGGGGTTAGATAGAAAAACGCCTGGTGGGCGCGAAATGGAGTTCTTGACAGCGCCTATCGCAACAATGAACCATCCCGATGTCAGGACGTTTGTTGCAACGAACGGGGCAGGAGTGATGGCTGTGGCCCACTTTACACCGACATATCGCAATGGCCGCGTAACTGGATACATGGCAGACATTATCCGTACACGAGATCTTGCTCCAAAGAACATCGGCTATGCAATGAAGGTTGTTGCGGCCCGACAATTCAGGGACGAGGGACGTGAAGGCCTAGAACTCGGGCTGTCGCCTGGTCTTCGAATCGAAGACGACGACGACCATAACAGCCGACTCACGACGCTGCTGCTTACCACCGTGTTTCAGTATGCTAATCGTTTCTACAGTTTCAAAGGAATTGCGAGGAGCAAAAGGTATTTCCGCGGCCAGGAGACGCACGTATATCTGTGCTCACGCCACGCGCTGCCACTGTTGGCCATTATCCGGCTGTTTCAAGCATGTAATATTCGTCCCCTTCGTGATGCAGTCAGGACCTTGGTGCCGAATGCGCAAGCGTCTTGACATTGATTCCCAGGCTGAAAACATCACCCCTGAAATCGTTGTCTGTCATGTTGTTTAAATTGGCGCTCAACACGGTCTGGCATGAAAGAGAGAAGTTCGCCGGTGCGATCGCCGGCGTGACGATTGGAGTGTTTCTTGTCGTCTTGCAGTGGGGGTTTTTCAAAGGATACGTTCGAGACACGACGGTCGTCCTTGATTCCTATGACGCGGATATTTGGATTGTCCCCAGAGGACAACCATTGTTTGACGGCTACACGCACATGGATGATCTCTCGTATTTCAATGCCAAGAACTTGCCGGACATTCATGACGCGGCCAGGATCGTGTGGGGCGATGGTGTTTGGCGCCTGCCGGATTCGGGGGGCAAGGATTACGTTCAAGTGCTTGGTATCGATTTCGAATCGACGCTTGTTCCTGACTTCAAGGTGACTGGACGGGATCTCGCCACGCTGGTTCGCCCTGACGGTCACGTCTGTGTAAGTGCCAAAGACTGCAGGAAACTAGGCCTGGACAAACACCCGTTCGGTCCATTTGAAATATTAGGTCGCCGCGCGATTGTCGTCGGGTTTGCACCAGGCATTCACTTGTTTACGACCGCCGGTTTCGCGCTAACGGACCTGGACAACGCCCGCGCGTTCCTTGCTCTTGGATCGAGACAGGTCACCTACACGGTCTGCAAGTGCAAGCAAGGCGTAAACATTGCCAATGTCATTGAGAGACTCAAGCGTGTGGTTCCGGAGCATGACATACTGTCCGCGAACGAGTTTCACAACAAGTGTGCGGACTATTGGAGCGCGAACACCGGTATCGGTCCGGTAATCCTGCTATCGGCCGTACTGGGAGTGTTGGTCGGGTTCCTGATCATCATGTTGACTTTCTATATTTCGACGATTGAAAAGACGCCAACATATGCTTGCCTCAAGGCTATGGGGGCTTCTCTTCATGAAATCACGGTCGTGCTGGCAGTTGAAGTATTCATTGTATTTGCCATTGGGGGAACGATCGCGAGTCTGTTATTGCGGTTTACGCTTGTCGCACTACGAACTACGACGATATCGTGCATCGTGACGCCGGGCCTGCTGGCAGGTGCTTTGGGCAGCATGCTCGCATGCTCGC
>JAJSAJ010000534.1 GCA_024274855.1 Planctomycetota bacterium
ATGCACGCGTTGCGCCTCTTCAGGAGATGGTGTGACGCCCGTGCCGATCGCCCACACCGGCTCATATGCCAGAGTTACCTTCTCAATCTGGTCGGAGGTGAGCCCGGCAAGACAGCCCCCGACCTGGCTGCTGACCACCGCTTTCGTCAGGCCCGCTTTTCGCTGTTTCAGCGTTTCGCCGACGCAGACAATGGGCAGCAAATCGGCGTGCAAGGCAGTCCGTAGCCGAAGGTTGACGTGCAGGTCCGTCTCGCCACAATATTCACGCCGCTCGCTGTGGCCAATGATGACATACCTCACCCCGAGCTCTTTCAGCATGTCTGCCGAAATCTCCCCGGTGAACGCGCCGCGAGCCATCCAGTGTACATTTTGAGCCCCGACGGCGATATTCGTGTCCTTCAACGCCTCAGCGGTTGCGGCCAACGATGTGTAGGGTACACAAACGGCCAGATCGATGTGCCGAATGTCTTTCACACTGTTGAGCAGCGTTTTCAGGACGGGTGTTGTTTCAGCGGCCGTGTGGTTCATCTTCCAGTTGCCCGCAATGAAGAACCGGCGCCTATTTGGAATCGCGGCAACGCCCGGCAATTCGACGCCTGCAAGGAACTCTAGTGATGCTCCCCCGCCGCTCGAGATGTGATCGATTCTGTCGGCAAAGCCGCTCTGGTTGATAGCTGTGACCGAGTCGCCCCCACCAACCAGGCAATATGCCGTGCTTTCGGCCATTGCCTCGGATATCGCATTCGTTCCCTTGGCAAAGGGTGCTTTCTCGAATACCCCCATCGGACCGTTCCAGATCACGGTCTTGGCGGACTTGATTCTCTCGGTAAACAGCCTAATCGTCTTGGGGCCGATATCGCCGCCTTGCCAATCCGCCCCGATCGCGTCACCGACCAGCTTGGTTGTCGCATCTTCGGCGAGTGTTTTGGCAACCACGTGATCCACCGGCAGCAGCAAGTCGGCGCGCCTTCTACCGTCTTCATCTTCTCTGCCGGCTTTGTCGAGGATCTCCTTGGCCGTGTCGACGAGGTCTTTTTCGTGGATCGACTGCCCAATGTCTTTGTTCCGGGCCAGCATAAACGTATATGCCATACCGCCACCGATCAGGATTGCATCCATGCGGTCGAGGAATGACTGCAACACTTCCAACTTGCCCGAGATCTTGGCACCACCTACCACTGCGATCATCGGGCGTTCCCGATCGCCAGTCAGCACGCGGTTCAGAATGTCCAGTTCGGTTTTCATTAGCCACCCAATGGCCTTCTTTCCGGCGTACGTCGCAACGATTGCCGTCGAGACATGCTGCCGGTGTGCCGTCCCAAAGGCGTCGTTGACATACACCTGGGCCATCGCGGCCAGCCGCTTCGCGACCTCCGGTTGTTCAGCCTGGAGTCGCTCTCTTGCCTCCGCGGCCGCCTGCTTTGCCGCTTTTGCTTTGGGACCGTCCGAATCGGCCAGCCGCTTGGCTTCAGCTTCGAGCACTCCGTCCTTACCCTCCTCGACGGCTCGGAATCGCGTGTTCTCCAGCATCAAGATCTCGCCCGGCTCAAGTGTCCTGGCCATCTCTTCTACTTCCGAGCCAAGCCAATCCGGCGCCATCTTGACCGCGCGTCGCAGCTTCTTGGCGAGTCTGGCGGCCACCGGCGCCAGGCTCAGCGAATTATCCGCCCTGCCCTTCGGACGGCCAAGATGGCTCATCAGGATGAGTGGGCAGCCTCGTTTGAGCAGATAGCGGATAGTCGGAAGTTCGGCGACGATCCGTGAGTCGTCCGTAATCACGCCCTGTTCGATAGGAACGTTGAAGTCCACGCGCATCAGCACTTTCTCACCGCGGAGTTCGAGATCGGCAACTGTTACTCTACTGGTCTTCATTCCGGGCCTTCCAGACTGGTTCACCTGCGGCAAGAGCCGGCAGGGGGCGATTCAATCAGTCGAATTAGTAAGGGTGTCTGGGCGTTAGCCGATGCGACAGGCTGCAAGCTCAGATTCGATACAGTCGATTGTGTGGGAGTGTCATTGCTTTTCAACGAGCACCACGTAGGAAACACCCGGTTTCGTGCGATCCCCTTTGCCTGTGGCCAACACGATTTCATTTTTTCCATCGTTGTCAGCGTCACCGACGGCTACCCATGACGATTCGGCTCTTGCGGCATGGAAGTCGACAACCAGGTTCCGGGTAATCGTTCGATTGCCGGCGATATCGAAGACGAAGACGTGCCCGAGATGTTGACTGGTTATGTGCTCAGACATTTCGTCCCCGCGTGTGGAAATAACCAACTCGTTAGCACCATCGTTGTCCGCGTCAGCAACACACATCATTTTCTCGAAGTAGCTCAAGTCGAGCGACGGGTCCTCGTATGCGAACGTATAGACAACCTTTGCATCGGCGGCGATGCGATATCCGACGATCGTGCCTTTGTTGACATTTTGCTTGCGTTTCCAGCCCACAATCAACTCGTTCTTTCCATTATTATCAACATCGCCAACGATTACGGAGGCATAGAAGCACTTGTTGCCATCAAACTGGTCAAGTACAAGTCGTGGCCTTCCATCCAGTTCGCCATGCTTATTGAACTCAAAGATCTCGACGCGCGCCCTACCTTCCCGAAAACTGTTTGACGTGATGTACTCGATTGTACCGTCGTTGTCCACATCGGCGATTAACGACTCCTCACCGCTGCCGGACAAGTGAGCAATTTTCCGAGCTGTGATCGCGGAAAAAGTGCTGTCTATATCGTATCGAATAACCTCGCCACCGCCGCAGTAGGCTGAAACCACTTCCAGCATGCCATCGTGATCAAGGTCGTATGCGGCCAGATTATGTGTGTAGCCGCTTCGGTTGCATGCCGGCCTGCAAACAAGCTGTTTGGTCAGGCTGACGCCGTCCGTTTGCAGCACATAGAACAGTGCGTTGCCATGTCCCTCCTGTCCCGTCCCAACAAGCACTTCATTTCTTCCGTCTCGGTTCAGATCAACGATCTTGACAGCCAGGCCCATACCTGGAAAGCCCTGTGCGAGGTTTCGGGCGAGAAGTGTCGGACGCCATCCCTGGTTGCCCTTCTTGAAGGAATAGAGTCGGCTATCGGGGCAGCCGGTCGTCAGTACCTCGTTCCGTCCATCGTTGTCCGCGTCGCCGATCTCAACGTCCCATCCGGCATAGCTCTGATCCACCTTCGCGATGATCTCCCCATGCCAACCGAGTGCCAGTGTGGCGATGTCCGAAAGACGTTCCGCAGCCTGCGATGGACAAATGTAGGTTGCCAGAAGTAGACCAGCAATCGTTCGACTGTATCGTTGTGGCTGTTGCATGAGATTCAACTCCAGAGCAAGCGTGTGGCGATAACGTGGTGTTCGATGCGTGATTGTCTCGCAGCCATCGGTTGCCGTCAGTATGTTCGGGTTGAACGACAACTCGCGACAGGCAGCCTCGGTTTGACGACGAAAAGAACGCCTTGCATTATTGCCTTCAAAGGTAACCGTTCACGGAATGTAGGCCGCCGGTTCGCTTCCAAGGGGTCAGACCCATTTTCGGCGACAAAATGCGTTTGCGTAAATGAACGCTTTCTCCGCCGAAAATTGCGTCAGACCCCAGCGGCGTGAACGGCTACCC
>JAJSAJ010000535.1 GCA_024274855.1 Planctomycetota bacterium
GTGCGCCGCGAGCCATGGCCGTATTGCACCCGTTGAAGATCGTGATCGAGAATTATCCGGAAGGGCAGGTCGAGCAGCTTGAGGCGATCAATAACCCAGAGGACCCGTCGATGGGGACACGTTCAGTTCCGTTTTCCCGTGAACTGTACATCGAACAGGATGATTTTCGCGAAGATCCGCCACGTAAGTTCTTTCGGTTAGCGCCCGGCAAAGAGGTGCGGTTGCGTTATGCATATATCATTAAGTGCGTCGACGTCGTCAAGGGCCAGGATGGTACCATCGTTGAATTGCGGTGTACGTATGATCCGGAGACCAAAAGTGGAGCGGGGAAGGCAACCCGCAAGGTGAAGGGGACGTTGCATTGGGTCTCGGCGGCACATGCCCACCGAGCTCCCGTGCGTCTCTTTGATCGACTGTTCAAGGTGATTGATCCGAGTGACGTGGAGGACGGTGAGGACTGGCGGAATCACTTGAATCCGGATTCGCTTGAATTGCTGAGCGATTGTTGCTTGGAGCCGGGATTGGCCGAAGCGGCTCCCGGGACGCACTACCAATTCGAACGGTTAGGATATTTCACGGTCGATACGGTCGATTCGAGACTTGGGAAGCCGGTCTTCAATCGGAGTGTGCCGCTGCGTGATTCGTGGGCGAAAATCGAACGGGCGGCAAAGTCGAAACCAAAATCGTGAGCGAGTGGATGGTGTTTGTGAAATGGCGCAGTATGGGCCTTGATCGTAAGGTGGTCCAGGTAGGTCCCGCTTGCCGAGCGGGACATGGTGTAATCCAGGACACTACAAGAGGTTTGGAATTGCAGCCGGAACCTGTTTGCCCGCTGCTGGACCGGCTAACGATCAAGGCCCGCAGTATGCCAATGGTCTGGACTAGCCTCGGGGGCCGTCCGCCTGTTGTGCCGGGGTGTTTCAACGGAGGGTGCTGATCATGCCGCTACTTGTCGTTGGTTCCGTTGCGTTGGACAGTGTTGAGACACCCGATCAACAACGCGATCGGGTCTTGGGTGGATCCGCTGTCTATTTCTCGTACGCGGCCAGTTACTTCACTTCCGTGCGACTTGTCGGTGCGGTCGGAGAGGATTGGCCCGAAGAACATACCCGCCTGCTAGCTGGACGCAAGATCGACACGGCCGGCCTGAAGGTGATGCCCGGCGAGAAAACTTTCTATTGGAAGGGTAAATACCTGGACGATATGAATGAGCGCGAAACGCTCGAGATTCAACTGAATGCCTATCAACAGTATCAGCCGGAATTGTCCGACGACTTTCGGCGTTGTCCGTTCCTGTTCCTTGCCAATGGCTCCCCCAGTTTACAGCTGCACGTGCTAGACCAAATGATCGGCCCGCGTTTGGTCGTGGCTGATACCATGGACCTCTGGATTCGCGAAGAACAGGATGATCTGAAGAAGTTGTTGGAGCGGATTGACGGCTTGGTGCTGAATGACAGCGAGGCCAAGTTGTTGACCGAAACGAACAACCTGGTTCTGGCCGGCCAGCGAGTGTTGGAACTGGGGCCACGTTTTGTTGTGATCAAAAAGGGAGAACATGGAGCCATGTTTTTCTCCAAGCATGAAATCTACGTGTTGCCCGCCTTTCCGACTCAAGACGTTGTCGATCCGACCGGCGCGGGCGACAGCTTTGCCGGCGGCATGATGGGTTACCTGGCTGAACAGGGAAATTTCGAGCCCAAGACATTGAAAGAGGCGATGGCGTTCGGGATTCTGGTTGCCAGTTTTACGGTTGAGGATTTCAGTTTGGATCGGCTTGAGCAGATCACACGCGACGATATTGAGCTGCGATTAAATGCCTACCGGAAGATGTTGCAGTTTTGAACACGCGATATCGGGCCCGTTCCTTTCGGCCGCTTGTGGACGGAAGGAACTCGTGTTTGTCTCGATCACTCCCCGCTGTGGACTAGACATAGGAAGAGACGCTCCCACCGTGTCGAGATGAAGGTTGCTGTTATGATCTGCTGATGACGAGGTGTTTTCCCGTGAGTTTTCTTTTTACAATTTGAGTGCAACAACATGGCCGGAACACGTACGTTCATTGCAGTTGACGTACCTGGAGCCGTCCGCAAGCGTGCGGCGGATCTAGTCGAGCGTCTGCGCGCGGGTGATGTGAAGGTGAACTGGGTGGTTCCGACCAATATGCACCTGACGCTGAAGTTTCTTGGAGACCTGGGCGACTCGAAACTGGTCGACGTCTGCCGAGCCGTGAGTGACGCGGTGGCTCCGTTTTCGCCGTGGGAATTGTTGTGCCAGGGAGCGGGTGCGTTTCCCGATGCGACGCGTCCAAGAACTGTCTGGATTGGTGTTCGTGACGGTAGTGATCCGTTGGTGGCGCTGCATGCGGCCATTGACGAAGGCTTGGCCAAGCTAGGGTTTTCGAAGGAACGTCGACGCTTTCAGCCTCACTTGACTATCGGACGGGTTCGTGGAAGTGGCGCGAATCAACTTGAGCTTGGCAAGGCCATCGTGAGCCATGTTGATTTTCCCGTGGGACGCGTTTCAGTGAACGAGGTGCTTGTATTTGGAAGCCAGTTGAGCCGGCGTGGGCCGAGCTACGAGATCCTTGCTCGGGCTCCGTTGGGAAAGCGAGGCAGTTAGCAGTTCCGTTGCAAGAGGCTGCCGCGGAGCGAGTCGGAATGCCTGGCTGCGTAACGTGACTGGGTTACACTTTAGCCAAATGGAGAACGCGCGTTGGTCGAAGGCCCCCCCATGGGTGAATAAGGCTCTCGAGCTAAAAAGCATGTGATGAAAACCCCCTATCCGCTCGCTCCCCGCCGCCTTTGGCGGCGGGGAGCGAGCGGCCGTCGGCATGACATGCCGGCCTTAGCTCAATCGACTCGCTCACCAACGGCACAAGGCCGTTGGGGTCGATCAGCCGAAAAAAACAGCAGCGAAATACAAATCCAACCGCAGACGGCTAAACAGTTACGTGACTGGAGGTCTGGCGTTTTGTAGCCGTTCACGCCGCTGGGGTCTGACGCAATTTTCGGCGGAGCAAGCGTTTCTTTACGCGAACGCATTTTGTCGCCGAAAATGGGGCTGCCCCTTGAAAGCGAACCGGCGGCCTACAATCCGTGAACGGTTACGTTTTTCGCAACATGCAGCGACCGAGTGGGCGGGCAATCGAGCATGGATCGGTCGCCCGTATTTCGTCGCCGCTCTGCCACTTTGTCCGTTTCATGGTGCGTTGATGCGTATCGTCGTCGACCAAAATCCGACTTTTTTTCAAAAAACATCGGCCGTGTGACCAGATGTGTCCATCGAATCGCGATCTTTCCTTATAGACAACGGCATTGCTTTGGCTCGGATGATTGTGTAATGTGTACGCATGTACATGTCCCTGGCTTGGTTGCCAGGATCCCTGGGCTGTTGGCTTGCCGTCTGGTCCCGTATTTTTCATAAAGGAAGTGTGCGATGGTTACCACTACTCAACAAACGAGCGATCACATGGCGAAGAAGAGCAAGACGGGGAAATCGAGTAAGGCCGTGTCGAGTAAGGCAGCGGCCGGCAAGAACGCGAAATCGGTGCGGACGCCGACTGACGAGTTGATGAGTCGTGATCCCAACCTAAAGACGGCCATGCAGCAGATTGAAAAGCAGTTTGGTCAGGGATCGATCATGGCGCTTGGGGGTGGAGGTCGCCCGCGTATCGCGGGGATTCCGACGGGCAGTTTGTCATTGGACATTGCTTTGGGGGGGCAGGGAGTCCCGCGAGGTCGCGTGATTGAGGTGTTTGGTCCTGAGTCGAGCGGCAAAACAACGTTGGCGCTTCACGTTGCGGCACAGGCTCAGAAGCTGGGCGGCATTGCCGCAATTATCGATGCCGAGCATGCGTTTGATCCCACATGGGGCCGAAAGCTAGGTGTTGAGTTGGACACGCTGCTAGTCAGCCAGCCGACTTCGGGTGAGGAAGCGATGCAGATAACCGAGATGCTGATCAAGTCGAATGCCGTTGACGTCGTCATTATCGACTCGGTTGCCGCTCTAGTTCCGAAGCAGGAGCTTGAAGGCGAGATTGGCGATTCCCATGTGGGGTTACAGGCCCGTTTGATGAGCCAATCGATGCGTAAGCTGACTGGTGCGATTGCCAAGAGCAAGACATCAGTGATCTTCATTAACCAGATTCGTGAGAAGATTGGTGTGATGTTCGGCAGTCCCGAGACGACGCCCGGCGGGCGCGCCTTGAAGTTCTACAGTTCATGCCGAATCGACGTGCGTCGCATTGGGCAGCTGAAGGACGGCGATCAAGTTGTTGGCCAGCGTGTGCGGTGCAAGATTGTCAAGAATAAAGTTGCTCCGCCATTTCGCATTGCCGAGTTCGATATGATGCACACGCACGGGATCAGCTATGAGGGCGACATCCTCGACTTGGGCGTTTTGCATGGAATTGTCAAGCGGAGCGGGTCGTGGTTCAAGTACGGCGATGCGTATCTCGGTCAAGGCAAGGAAAAGGCCCGAGCGTTTCTTACCGAGAACCCCGACATAACCTTGGAGATTCGTGGCAAGGTTCTTGATGCGGGCGGCTACGGTATTGAGCCTCCGGAATCCGGCGTGGACGATGCGAAGGCGGACTGAGTATTGTGCGATGTGGGAGCGGTTATTGATGCATCACGCGGTTTTGGGTTGTAACGTTGTGCGAGGGGCGGTGTACCGTTTTCGACGTGTACCGAACGTCTCCTGGCTCGGGTCACTCGGGTCGCTCGTGATTGCGACGCTCATCGTACTGTTGGCGTTCGCCAGGGTGAACGCCCAGGAGCCTTCTCCTTTGGCGATGGCACAGGCGATGGAGAAGGTGCTGATCGATGCCATTGCTCGGGCGGAACGATCCGTTGTCGCGATCGCCCGGGTGCGCAAAGGATCGTCCGATTTTCGTGTTGGGCCCGGCCTAGGGGCACGTGGCGCGATCGATGGTCGCCAGCTGCGGTTGGCCGGGCCGGCGCCGACGAATCCAGACTTTGTGCCAAGCGAGTTCGCGACGGGCGTGGTCTTGGATCGCGAAGGCCATATTCTGACGAACTATCATGTGCTTGGCGATCCGGAGCAGAACGACTACTACGTCTGGGTGCAACGCAGGCCATTTCAGGTTTCGCGAGTTGAAGTCCCTGTCCGCGTCGAGGCAGGGGATCCATGGACCGATTTGGCGGTCTTGACCATTCCTGAAAAGAACCTGGAGCCAATCAAGTTTGCCGAACATTCGACGCTGCGTAAGGGGATGATCGTGATCGCATTGGGCA
>JAJSAJ010000536.1 GCA_024274855.1 Planctomycetota bacterium
AGGCAAGCCCCGAATTGCGGTGAGTGTTAAAGGGACTGACACAATCAAGGAATTGGCAATTGTCCGAGATGGTTCCATCCTGCACTCGGTCAGCCCGAAAGGCAATCTGGTAAAGTTCGAGTATGTTGACAACGCATTTGACGGAGATAGCTACTATTATTTGCGCGTGACCCAAGTCGATAAAGATAAACTTGGCAACCCCACTCGTGCTTGGTCCAGTCCCATCTGGGTGCGGTCGCGGAGTTGACAGGATTCACGCCAGCACGGCTGGCTTGGCAAATCAAGATCGGCTTGAGCGCGGCCCGGCAATGGTGGAGCTTAGTGTTTCACTTCTTTCTTTCTCTTGTTCGGACCATTTTCGATCTAGAAGCCCAGTCGCGAAACACCTGTGGCACCAAGGGCGAGCACGACCATGGGTGTAACGGGCAGGCTGCCTCAGGCAGAGTTCACCGCCAAGCCGAACGCCGGCTTCACCGCAAAAGGGCATTGATTGGTTACGAATCGCCTACATCGCCGAAGGACATCCACTCTATACTTCCATGACGATTGATCAGATCAGACGATGCACTCGCCGTTTTTCAGGCGAAATGAGGACAAGCCAGGTGGTTGCCAATCGAGCCGTGTGTGGAGGTGAAGCGATTCGGATATCGACAACATCGAACGCAATCGCGTCCCATTTTTTCCACAACCAGTTTCAATATGCGGTTCCGATTCCAAGACGCGCGTGCTGCCCGTATTTTATCCGCCTGCGTGTCCAGAGCGTTCGTGTTTTTACCGGCCGGAAACGAGAAACAGAAAGATTCCGGGCGAATTGCCACGGGGTCTGACACCCCCGTGTCACCGGAAATGCAAATCACGGGTACACGTGTGCTGTCGGACGCTCTAAAGCAACAACGGCCTCCGGGGCTGGAATCCCCAGATGCTTGTTAGCGCGAAATCAGAGTGTCGGGTGTTTCGGTCTGGTGTTTCGGTGGGACCGAGCGGTAGCTCGAAGTTGGTTGGCGGCCCTGCCGCCCTGTGGCGGATATCGCTTCGTCGAGATGCTCGATCATCTTTGCGATCGCTCGGCGCCGTCCTAAAAGGTCGCTCGGCCGTCTTGTGAAATCGGTCATCGAACGCGAGATGGAATCGGGCACGTGGGTCAGGTGCTCCGCCCGATCCAAAATCGCTGGTTCGGGACGCTGGTCGATCGGAAGTCGCTTGACCTGATCGAGCAATCGACTTAGCAATGCCAGGTACTCGTAATCCTCGATCCCGTCCCGGATTACCTCCAGACGAATGCTGGAATAGGGTGTCTTGTTCGGGCCCGGGTAAAGCAGGAAACCATCGCCGTTGACCTTCAGGTCCTTATAGGTTCGCGAGTTGGCCAGGTCGATCGGCACTTCGGGAAACGACTTCGGACCGGCACCGGGAGTCGGAAGTCCATACCACCAGGTGGTCGACCAATAGAGCAGCCCGGTTGCTCCAACTTTGCGAACTTGCCAGAACAGGACACGGTGATCGATCGCCGGCTGGTCAATAAAGAAGTTTGCATACGGTGGTTTCGGCGAACAGCAGACGTAAGTCCATAGCCTGTCACCTTGCTCGCGACGTTTCTGGTAAAAGTCGGACGTCACACGGGGTGTCAGCGGACACCAGATATCGACCAGGCCGACGAGTGGCTGC
>JAJSAJ010000537.1 GCA_024274855.1 Planctomycetota bacterium
CCGACACCTTGTACACGAATGGGCACAACCGTCGAACCTCACCATACAACGGACGCGACACGCACAGCCGAACATCAGGCACAAACGACGTGCGACAGCCTCGATCGTGGTGATCGCTCGCTATTCGATTTCAATCAGCTCCTGAACCAAGCCGTCCGTGTCGAACTTGGCAAAGACGAACTCGTGAAATATATTCTGTCCCAACAAGGACCGATTCGCCCGATCCGCCAGCGCCCGGTAAATCATCCACTGCGAACGCCCGGACTGGACACGATATCCGACTGCAACATCGGGTGGCTGAATCTCAAGTTGTTCGGCAACGGTCAACGGACGCCACGTTCGCTTCTCAAGGAGACGCTTCGGCGATAAATCAAAAAACACAGGTGCATACAGTCGGCGGGCCGCGGCCGCCTGTGAAAGGCGGAGCGTTTGACCGTCAGTGGCCAAGCGGCCCCGACCCGAAATCTTCTGCCATTCCGGCAGCGCCAGAGGGAGGACGGTCGCCAGCGGCCGATCCGCCCCTAACAGCCCGTCCCAGGTCGGCTCGTCACGCTCAAACGTTACTTCGTCGGCAAGGCTCAGCGTCAGGTCGTACTCGATCTGCTCGGATCGCGGGCCCAGAACCGCATCGGCCATGAAGAAGAACGTCCCCGTACGAGCCAGCAACATCTGCCGCTGAACTCGCCACTGATGACCATAATCCGCTTCCAACTCGAGATAGTCAACATCCTCGTCGGAAAACGTGCATATCTCAATCCAGTCCGACTGGACCTTGTGCTCCTTTCCCGCAATCCGCACCTGCGGTGTCGTGTCGCCCGACCAAAGCACTTGACCAGCATTGGACAATTCCATAGTCAACGTGCCCCGATCAAACGTCAAGGCAAACTGGGGGCTCTTGCGCGACCACTTTGTTCGCATGACACACGTTTCCGCCCACTCGGAATAGACAAACGGTGACGGCAATTTGCGACGCTTACGTGCTCCTCCCTTGCCCAATTTACCCGGCAAGATGCAATGTGCGATCTCGCGATCCTCTGGATCGCTACTCTGGGTCAACGCCGCCGCGAACAGGTCCGGACACCAATCACCAGCAAAACTGTCCGAAAAGACCTGGGTGCCGTCGGAACGAGTCAGTCGTAGCGTCTGTTGAATCATCCATTGGTACTGATTGCGCGCAGCTTCATTGAAACAGGAGCAGCCGGCCACATCACTGATCAAGGCCGCCCGAGTCCAGCAGGCTAACAACGGCCGGCTCCATTCGATGTTGTCGGCGTGAAGCATACCCGCACCATCAGTCAATTCAACGACGCCTTTTGAGAGCGTGCGTGCGGCAAGCCGCTGAAGCTCACGCGACGTACCAAATTCGGGAAACAAGTAGGCCAGTGTCAACGGGAGTTCGCCACGTAGTATCTGATAGGGCAATGGAATGTCACTCAGATTCAAGGCGGCCGTATCACGCACGATCGCATTCAATTGCGTAAACAGAGTACGCCACAGGTCGGGGGTCAACGTCGCCGCTAAACGAGGCAATCCGTGGGCCCAGCCAAGACACTCCAGGGCAAACAGACTATCCGGTACTCGCCCGGGTGCCGTATCCAGCCAGTCGTCCAATCGTCCCGCGATGGCTCCCGGAGCCGAATGCTGCTTGCCGGCCAGTTTGGTCAACTGTTTCAGCAACCGTGGGCGGTCAGTCTGCTGATAACCATCGGGCAGTGCCCAAAGCAACGGAAACGCACTTCCGGAACGGACCAACTCGTTCAGCGGGACCGGCTGACGCCGTCTGTCCAAATGCGAAACCCAGTCGCTCCAGGTGTCGTCGTCGGGCAGTCTGGTCCAGAGCCCCAGCCTGTTGCGACTCGATGGCTTGCGGCCAGTCTTCCGTCTTGAACGCTTGCCACTGCGGACCGCGCCACCGGCTCGCGCCCCTTGTTCTTTACTTGCCATGTCTGCTCTGCACCTCTAGCATATGATCATTGAAGCGACCGTCTCGGTGTCTTGTGTCAGGCCCTCGGCCGCAGCCAAGGGAGAACGCACGGAAGAAGGCTCAGATCGTCAAAACGCTACCGACCCAGCGTGCCGATTGTCGTAACCCGCACGGTCCTATCACGGGCCAA
>JAJSAJ010000538.1 GCA_024274855.1 Planctomycetota bacterium
AAGATCTACTCTTTCTCCCGACCAGTCAGCGACTTACCATTCGGCTAGAGTGCTGCCCATTTTCGATCTTTCCGACGTTACGGCCATGCCGTTTTCATGATGGACAGATACATGCAAGAAAAGGGTACCCGTTCACACCGCTGGGATCTGACGCAATTCTCGGCGGAGAAAGCGTTTCTTTACGCGAACACATTTTGTCGCCGAAAATGGGTCTGACCCCTTGGAAGCGAGCAAAAAAGGGGCCTGCCCAAACGAATGGGCAGGCCCCGTGCTGTAACCTGTACTTGTCCAAGTTGCTCCGTCCTCAGACAGGCAAAACCGCATCCCGTCCACGGACCCTCTCCGACGCCACGATCTACTTCTTTTCGGAACTCGGAGCCTTGGTGCCGGCTTTCTTCATCGCATCCGGCCCGGTACTCGGACCGAGTCCCCCAGGCATCCCTTCGAGGATCGCAGCCGGCTCCGGATTGTCGTTAAACTCGGGATTGTCACGCGGATCCTGTTTGCTGTTGCATCCTACACAAGGCACAATCACCAACGACACCAGTAACAAACCGAGAAAAAGATAACGCATTTCAAACTCCTGATTTCGAACGCCTTACGGAATCATAACATTGTATTGATCTGCAATTGCATTCAGCTTAACCCAAATATCCCATCGGATGTTTTCCTGTACGAACTGAACAGATGCATCGCCCGCCAAACAATTCAAGCCACCCGGGTGCAAGCTGCTGGCGCCCGGCCAGTTGTCGTTAGGTCCCCACGCGGTGAGATACGTTGGCGAGAAAGGATAAGGTCCGCCACCCGGCCACCATCGAGCCGCACTTGACGGGCCAGAACCGTCAGGATTCATATACCTGCCAGTTTCCGGAATCTATCCGTAGACACCGGTAAAGACAAACGCGACACGAAAGACGCGTTCGCCGTTCGTGTTCAGTCGCGGCACGCCCTGGCCACATTGTGCCCATGGTCCACCTTTGAAACCGTTCGTGTTGACTTCCGCAGCAACGATAGTATTGGACGTTCCATCCAGAATGTCTCGCATCGAATTAGTCTTCGTTATCGTAAACAGCCCGCTAACGTCAGCCGTGTGATCGGCGAACCCCTTTGCATTCCAGGGCGACCAATTGCCAAACATGGCGGTTGGCCACCAATGGTAGCCTTCACTACCCGCATAGTTCGTGTAGGCAAAGTTGCGCGTCGTGCTCGGGCCCACATCAACATTGGCAGACGATGGACATTTCAGAGTTTCGACCGCTGTTCCAGCCGCCGCTCGCTGTGCCGCCGTGGACCAAATCGGAAGCCGCTTCTCGATGCGGTCGTAAAGAGCCTGCTCTTCCATGAACGGCAGAATCCCAATCAGCCACGTGTGATGATAGGGCAGCTGATGCGGAACGACGCCCGGATCCCCATAACAAATCCCGCTAGGTGGAAATTTCCTGTGGGTGTCATGATAGTTGTGCAGGGCCAGCCCGATCTGCTTCAATCTGTTGACACATTGTGTTCTGCGTGCAGCTTCCCGGGCAGCTTGAACCGCAGGTAACAACAGGGCAACTAAGATACCGATGATGGCGATAACCACCAACAGCTCGACCAGCGTAAAGCCGGTCCTAGAGATTCGAGTTCTTCTCATAGGTTTATCCCCTGACTGAGAGAAAAGAAAATAAAAAAACGATCAAAGCAGTTGAATAACGCTTCGACAAGATTGCGCCCATTGAAAGGACCCTGACGGACACTAGTCGGCCGTTAGACAACAGCCTTTGCGTAAGATAACAGCTGACCAAGAAAATGCAAGGAGTTTTCACACTTGTGGCATGCAATCGCCCCGCCACTGGTTCGAGGGGGGGGTAGCGACCACAACAAAAGAGGTAACATCAAGAAAAAAGGTAACACTTTAGCCAAATGGAGAACGCACGTTGGTCGAAAGACCCCCATGGGCTTGCCCCATGGGTGAATCAGTCTCTCGAGCTAGAAAGCATGTGATGAAAATCCCCTTTCCGCTCCCTCCCCGCCGCCTTTGGCGGCGGGGAGGGAGCGGCCGTCGGCATGACATGCACGCATCTTGTCCGACGGACCTCCAGGTCCGTCGAATGAACGGACGTGGGCATCCGTTCGACAGTACTGATCGTGGCTCCGCCACTTGCGCTGCGGACGAAACCCGCGTTGGTCATTCAGTGGAACAATTGTTGGTTAGCATGTGCCGGAACGCGAAAACCACGTGGATCGTCCCAGGGCTCGTCTCGAAAATTCACGACAACGATCCAACCGGACGCGAATCGAGTCTCCTGCACCAGACGATCGTCCGACAGAAAATGGTGATCAGTCATTTCATCAAAGCCAATTTTCTCATGCCAGCCGCAGACGTTGCGATAGGTTTGCAAGTACCGGTCCTTCACCTCTTCCCACTGCGGCGTGCCGATAACGTTGCCCGCCTTCGGATGCATGAACCACAGCGGTGGCGTTCCATAAAGGACGTTCATCAGATCGTGTCGAGTCCAAAGCCGTGCGTCACGGCCGGGATCCTGGTTCCACCGGCGCGTGCAGTAGACCGAGTCGTGATAGACCAGTTGAAACAACGGCACACGTCGAGCCGGATTGAAATCAAATCCCAGGAACAGCTCGCGGTACCCCGGCTTCTTCTCAAGATACGGCCCCGCCCAATGGCTCGCATCCCCCGATCCGTAGTAGGATCCCCCATATTCGATCAGCGTTCCGATGCCTTCAAAGACATCGGTCGTTGGCGTCGCCCACCATTTCCCGCGTTCAGACCCGACGACCAGTCCGAGACCTGCCAGACCCTGCAGCGCCCGGCCGAGTTGGTCTGCCCCGTCGCGCCGCGACAGCGGATGATCGGGATGATAGCACTCCTGAATCGCCCCGCCCGTAGTCGTGCAATCGGTAAAGAAATAGTTAACACCTGACTCCTTCGCCAGCTTTCCCTTCTCAATAAAAACCGACCGGTGGGCCGCCGGACACCGATCGAGGCGACCCTTGGCATCCCAGGCGTTTGCGATCGTCTTGAACTTGCCGTTCGCTTGCATCACGGCGGCATTTTTCAGCGCCGGATCACGATCGATCCAGCGTCCCTGGATCCAGCTGTAGTTGTGGTATCCTCCGATGAGATATCCGGCCGCTACGGCCGCACGAATCGCATCGGGTTGCAGCCCTTGTGCGGGCGCCGGATCGCCGCCGCGAGACTTTGCGATGACAGCTTTTCGAACGCCCATCGAACGAAGCTGGTCGATCATTTGCCGCGTGACCTCTACTTGACTCCATACATCCAAAGCACCTCGCAAACGTTCCACAAGAGGGTTCGCACGGACCTTTTCCGTCCAGGTGCGAAATCTGCCGGCCGCCTGTTCGGTCCGCCGAAACGCCTTGGCCATCGCAACATAGCCGCCCTTGGCAACGAATCGGTACGCAACGCGCCGTCGGTAGGCCAGACATTGCTTCGCCCCAATCCAGGTCACGTGAGGCAAGGTCCGTTCTCCGGCAGGCGTGTCGACCCATTGAATCGAGAACATGCAGTCGTACGGCGTTTCAATTTGGGTCATCACACCCAATGTACCGTCCGTGACGCCCCACCACGGCATACTCAGCTTCTGGTGCAACCACCAGGGCCTCCAGCGTCTCGGGTCGACTGCCGTATCGATCTGCCGAGTCGAGTAGATCACGCCCTCGTCAACTGGCACAACGGATTCTGCGCCCGCCTTCTCATGACAAAATGCATACGGATAGGTCATCAGCATCGTGCCGGCCCACCCGGGCTTCCAGGGCAATGGCTTTCCGCGATTGGGCGTGTCAATGGATACCGTAAGGACGGGCCCTTCATCAGCCAGTTTGAAAACAATCTGAAACGAATGGCCGCGCCAAACGGCTTCAGCTTCGATCGTTTTCCCACGAACGGCTGTTTTTTGAATTTGGATCAGCTCGCTCGGTGATATTTTGCGCGTCGTGACTTTCCCCCATGCTCTGCCCCGCGCCACGCGCGACGGAACATATTGGACCCAATGGAGACCCGATTCCAAATCGTCAACGGCCAGCAAACCTGATGGCATGGCGAGCGTCACGTGCAACCGATTGTTGGAAATCGAAACGTCGTGGCTATCGGCGTAGCAAGACTGAGCTGCCGGAACAAGAATCAGCAGCAGAATTGGCAATGAGGAGTGATGCATTTTTTTCCGTCCGAGTGGAACATGTAGTTATTAGTCAGGATGCGGAGCGTCGTTAGCATTTCAACTGAAGCAGCCAGCATTATCCAGAAGCGGGCATGCCACTCTTTGGCCAGCCCCAGTGCGAATCGGTCCCCATGAAAGTGGCGGGAATGCACCTCCAGGGTGGTATTCCAAACTTGCCCAAATCGAGCAGTTCACTCGTTCCGGTCACGGCACGTGGTGCATGAGCCAATGGCTCGGCAGCCTGCCTACCGGGAATCGGCGAGTCATCTGCAGGCTGACGTCAGCCAGATCAAACGGAAGGTTGTCAAGCGGTGGCGCACAGAGGCGATCGTACGCTCGCTTCAAGCGTGCACGCGTTTCTCCTAGAACGGTGACCTGCCGAGGCACGTGCACTGACACAGACTTGGCCTGACTCACATCCGCGCCGATTGACATCAGCATTACAAAGGCAAGTGTGGAGAACACGGCTTACTCCTGGTGGGTGAGAACTCCGGTGCAACTGCTCGGGGCAGTATATCACAT
>JAJSAJ010000539.1 GCA_024274855.1 Planctomycetota bacterium
AAACCTGCCACGGAAAACTAGAAATCGCGAAATATCCTCGCGTCAACACCCCAGAATAGGCTGTGTTCCCAGATTAACGCATCGTGCCGGACGGCCAGAACGGACGGCCAGATTGCCAAGAGATCGGACCTTTGTCGCGAATCAGTCAGGCTGGGTGTCCCCGATTCTCTGGTACAGCCAAGCTTTGGCGTAAGCCCAGTATCGGGCGGCCGTTCGGGGTGAGATGCCGAGTACTGAAGCGGTCTGATCGAGTGTTAGGCCACCGAAATACCGTAGCTCTACCAAACTTGCCACGGGTGGGTCCTTTTCAGCCAGCTCCCGCAGGGCCTCATCGACCGCCAGTATTCGTGGATAAACTCGCGGTTGCTGTACCTGTTCGATGTCCAGCTGCTGGCGTTGCATCTGTCCGCCCGACTTGATGTTTCGCTTCGCGCGAGCCAACTCCACCAGTATGCGTCGCATCGCCGTGGCAGCCGCTGAGAAGAAGTGACGTCGCGAGTTCCAGTCGTGAGTTTGCTCGGAGTCGACCAGGCGGATGTGCGCCAGGTGAACTAGATCCGTTCCCTGCAAATCGTGGCCTGACGGTTCGCGAGAGATTTGTGCCGATGCCAGCCTCCTCAGTTCGCTGTAGACCAACGGCAGCAGTTGGTCCGTAGCGGATGGATCGCCCGACTCGATCCTCGTGAGAAGTTGTGTGACGTCCTTCATATAGCCGGCCTGAAATAAGGTCTGGTCCATTCGGCTCGGCAGCCTGTAGGCCGAGCAAGTCGTTTTTTGCTGCCAACCTCAGAAATGGTCGACCTACCGAACAACACCGCCGAAGGTACGGTTGTTGGAGCGAGTTAGGCTTTGTCTCAAAACCCGGAGAAGCAGCGTTTTAGGGAGGGCGAAGCTCCTGCTGAGCCTCTTGTTTTGTTGGCCAAAACGGCTCGGCGGGAGCCTCGCCCTCCCGTTTTGAGACAAAGCCTAGTAGTTGCCGCGTTGCCCCCATGCCTGGGTCATTTGCGGTTTAGAAGACTGTCAACCGCGAATACATGCCAGTACCGCTGAGAATCGTTTGAACTTTCCTCTGTCTTTCACGCAAATGTGTTTGAGCCTCTTGCATGCCCAGATGCTTTCACATTGATCCGTCCCCGCCAATTAGCGGCTGGAAGTGGGCCGTGTGTGAACGGGCACCAAGAGACCCCCTATCATACAGACAGGAACACATCGCTTCCACCTGTCGGATCGATCTCACGGCAGTCGAGTCTTCAGTCATTGCAGCGTCAGGAGTGGATCACGACCAAGAAAGTTCGTACGATGATATGATCGTCGCGAGAACGGTCTTTGTCTCGACGGTCTGGCCGGCGGCCGGCGTATCGGAATGTGAATTGAAGCAGCAATTGAACAATCAGCTATCACAGCCGGCCTATCAAAGGCAATCCACCGCTGAGTTTCGTAGCCGTTCACGCCGCTGGGGTCTGACGCAATTTTCGGCGGAGAAAGCGTTTCTTTACGCGAACGCATCTTGTCGCCGAAAATGGGTCTGACCCCTTGGAAGCGAACCGGCGGCTTACATTCCGTGAACGGTTACTGGGTTTCTTTATTCTACTTGATCAGCCGTTTGACGCGGACTATGTTGTGCAGCAGAAAGGGACTTAAGACGATGCAAAATATCCAAGTGGCAGTAGTTGGTGCGGGGTTTATTGTACCGGTTCATGTCGAGGCGTTACGGCGGCTTGGGATTCAAGTCACAGGTATTTTGGGTCGAGATCAGGCTGAGTCCGACTCGGCCTGCCAGTCGCTCGGATTGCCCCGAGCCTATGTGAACCTCGAACAGATTCTTGCGGATTCGGATGTGACGTCCGTCCATTTGGCGGTGCCGAATGTCTTGCACTTCGAGATGGCCAAACAGGTGCTTCTGGCCGGCAAGCACGTCATGTGTGAAAAGCCACTGGCCATGAACTCGGTCGAATCCAGCTAACTGGTTCGATTGGCGGCGACCACGGGATTGCAAGCCGGAGTCTGCTACAACACCCGGTTCTATCCCGTCAATCTCGAAGCCCGGGACCGAGTTCGTCGTGGTGACGCAGGTACGATCTTCGCGATCAATGGCTCATACGTGCAAGACTGGTTGCTGTATGAAACCGACTACAACTGGCGCGTGTTGGCCGAACAGGGTGGAGCGTTGCGGGCCGTGGCTGACATCGGTACCCATTGGATGGATCTGGTCACTTCGATTACCGGCCTGCGGGTCGAAGCCGTGCTGGCCGATTTGAACACGGTCCACAAGGTTCGCAAGCGACCGTTGGGCGAAGTTGAAACGTTCAGCGGCAACGCCGACCCACCTCAGGCGACGGAACCGATCGATATATCCACGGATGATTACGGGGCGGTGTTGCTGAGATTCAGAGGTGGCGCACGCGGCAGCCTGTGGGTATCGCAGGTAACGTCAGGTCGAAAAAACTGTATGCGATATGAAATCGCTGGATCGAAGTACGCGCTGGGTTGGAACAGCGAGTCGCCCAACAACCTGTGGGTTGGCCGACGGGACAAACCGAACGAGACATTGACGCGTGATCCGGCACTTGTGGGAGACTTGGCTCGGCATTTCATCACGTATCCTGGTGGCCACAACGAAGGGTTTCCGGACGCGTTCAAGCAGTGTTTCCGGGCCTTCTACGATGCTGTTGCCGCGGAGTCCACCAGCGACGAGCGTCTCTATCCGACATTTGAGCAAGGAGACCATGAGGTTGTGTTGTGCGAGGCTATTCTGACAAGCCATCGTGAACAACGATGGGTTGCCATCGAATCGTAACCCGTATCGCCAGCGGATTGAACGTGCCATGAACGTCTGTGTGACTCTGAATCCATGTCTTGACAAATCCCTGATCGTTCCGCCCTGGCAGCCGGGCAATCACCAGGTTCGCGGCAGGTCGTTTGACCAAGTTGTCGGTGGGAAAGGTGTGAACGTAGCTCGTGGTCTGAAACAGTTGGGACACGATGTGTGTCCGGCATTGTTTCTAGGCGGCGAACTCGGCAAGCTCTGCGAGCGACTGTTGAAAGAGCACGACGAGTTCGACCCCATGGTAACGTGGACAGAAGCACCAACGCGGGAAATCCTGACCGTACGGACCGAACAGACGGCGGACCAGACAGCTTTTTTTGACCCCAATCCAACAATTCGGCAGGAGGAAAGCGATGCATTTATATTGCAACTGAATACCGTGTTCGATCGCGGCCCAACGTGGTGTTCGATGTCTGGGTCATCTCCCTGCGTGACGACGGATACTCTGTACGCCGATCTGACGACCAGCGCGCGGCAAGCAGGCATCCATACCCTCGTCGATACGTACGGCAGCTGTCTTGAACACGTTTTGCGAGCCGAGCCGGAAGTGGTTAAGATCAATCGTCGCGAGTGTGAACATGCGGTCGGTGTGCCGCTAGATTCGCCGTCCGCCATCCGTGACGCACTAGAGTGGATTCGGAGCCATGGCGTCAACATTGCCGCAATTACGTTCGGCGCACAAGGGCTTGCCGCCATGTGGGACGATGCAATCTTCGCATGGAGGCCACCGGCGATCCAGGTTGTGAACCCGATCGGCGCCGGCGATGCGATGGTGGCCGGACTGATCGATGCATTTATTCGTGGCGAACCACTTCGTGTCGCCTTTCGATGGGCGATGGCTTGTGCGGTAAGTAGTGTCGAGCGCTGGATTGCGTGCGACGTTCGACGCGAAGATGTGCGGCATATGGCGCCCAGGATTCTAGAATGCGATCTGGATGCTTTGGTCCGTTAGGATGCTGGCTTTGTCCGCTCGGCCGAGAACGTTTTTTCGGCGCGTGCGGATCTAGCTTGTGAGACTGATTCACCCACGGGCAAGCCGCGTGGGGGTCTTCCTTGGGAGGAATGTCAAGGCTCTGGTACTTGTTCCCGTCTCGGAAGTCGTGTCCCGCACCTGCCTGCCCCACTCCTTCGACATTGCCCATTTTCTCACGCGTTTCTTGCTCGAATGACGTGTTTTGAAGCTTGCCAGCCACCCATTGGGTCAGGTAAAGTACTTGAAGTCCGAAGCGTGAGTGGCAAAGAAAACGCATAGCAACGTCCGGCGTGCTTCGCGTAGTCGCTTCTTCGCGTGAACTGACTTCGCTTATAAACTTTGGGGACTATCACTTCAGTCAGGAGGGAGGCAATGCCAGATACCATTCGCTGTCCCGGTTGCGGACACGCCTATTCGGTTACCGAGGCAGTGGCAGGTAAGCGTGTCCGCTGCAGAACCTGCCAGATGACCTTTCAAATTCCTGCTCGGCCAGAGTCCTTTACGTCATTGGACGATGCCGCGGACGACTGGAGCCAAGCCGAACTGAGCGCAACCGCTGTCGATCCACTAAGGCGGTCCTCGACACGTGCGGCAGACCGCGGCTTCGGATCGGCATCGCTCTTGCCACGCGCAAAGCAGAAACACGGTACGAAAAGCCTGAAGAAGAATCGCGGCAAACAGACAGCTGTGACAGTGGAAGAATTCGTTGCGGGATTCCTTTGTGTGAACCTGATCGTCTTCAGTCTCTTCTTGCGTAGTGGCCGGCCGATCGGACCATATACGCTCGGTCTGAACGTGGTTCTTGCACTGGCGACAATGATAGTTGCCTTTATTTCAACGCGTCACAAGTCAACGCGCGTGTTGGTCGGCACGTTTGGTGCCACTGCCGTAATGGTCTTGATTGTCGGGTTCCAAGGCATCGGCCTCGTAATGAAAGGTCCATTCGGCAATGCCGGCCGGCAAGCTTCGACGGCACCCTTTTCCGGCCGAAACGGGGCGTCTGCAGCCACACTTTCCGAACCGGCACCGTCGGGACATCCGATCACAATCTGGAACGCCAAGCTGAAAAAGGAGAAAGGAGGATTCAACACGAACGCCATCTTCTCCATGGACTATCGGTTGGATCAAGAGATCTCGGATACAACCGAGTCCTTTGTCTGGGTCGTCGAAGACGGTCGAGGTGGGCGTGTCGAGTTCCCGATTTCAGGGTCCGACTTCAAACGTCGAGGGACACTTGTCGGAAAGGGAATCGCTGTCGATACTTACTTTCGACAGATGGTTGCTGGCCACCAGGGGAGGTTGCCCGAGAACTGGCGAACGTATATCGAACAAGGCCGTGTTTCGTTCAAGCGCAAACTGGTTTCAAACAGCGTTGCGGTTACGGATCCCAGTCGGCCGTCAGGGACGGCCAGTTCAAGGAGCACAACGGGAACCTCCGCACCGGACATGACGCAAATCCGTCGCAGGATGCAGGAGCGTGTGGATGCGTTGATTAAAAGTCATGGTCCCGACAAAGTCGTTACCCTCTATGGAGACGATTTTACCGTGGCGTCCTGGAGTTTTATCGAGAAAAAGGTGCGTAGCACATTTCCCGATGCGACCTGTGTTCGCGGTCCGGGATCCAGCCATCGGCTCGTGTTTGTGGTAGCGCCGTTTGCCGACGTCAATGCGTTTGCCAGCCAGATCGACTTTGCCGACGTACAGAGTGTTGATGTGGCCGGGCGCGCCGTTACGATGCGCGCGAATGCCAGCAAGCTGCCGGAAGACATGCGACCTATCCCATCGAATCCACGCGACCCAACGTTTTACAGCGGTAACTTAGCCGCACTGCGCAGCTCGGTTAACGGACGCCAGGCAGAAGCGTTAAGAAACCTGAAAAAAGCACCGCCGAAGGAGCTGCGAGACGAGATTACCGAGGCCATTAAGCCTCTGTTGTTGGATAAGAGTGTTTCCGTCCGGCAAGACGCTCTCGAGGCGTACGTTGTGTGGAGTGAATCGGATGTCGTGCCTGAGCTGATTCGTGCGTTGGATGATAGCAGTACAACCGTACGCAATGTGGCACTCGACAAACTGGCCGAAACCAAGGACCCGCGAGCCGTTGAGCCCGTGGTGGCGTTGCTGAAGACCGATCCGTATGCCGTCGAGCGGCGGATCAAACTCCTCGGCTCGGTTGCCAGCAAAGCCGTGGCTGAGCACTTGCTGGACACCGACAAGAACGTTCAGCAAACAGCACTGAGAATCTTGAAGGACATTGGTGTGCCTAAGGAAGCGACAACCAGTTTGGTTGGCCTTTTGGAATCTCCCGAGTTTTCGTTGCGTGCCGCCGCACTCGCGGCTCTCGGAACAACAACGGAGCCCGTGGCAGTTGAAGCCATTGCAAAGCTGCTTCTCGACACGTTGACCTGCACAAATGCGGTGAGGACGCTGAAGAAGATCGGCGAACCGGCTGAAGAATCCGTCGATATCTATCTGCAGCACGAGGATCCAGTCATACGTGGACGAGCGATGGACGTCCTCGCCGAGATTGCAACCAAGAAAAGCGTGCCAGTCCTGTTGGTGGCGTTGAAGGATGACAACATAACGGTCCGGAACAAGGCGCTTGCTAAACTTGTTCAATTGAAGGCCCCCGAGGCAATCGAGCCGATCGCTCAGATGCTGATGACTAGCAGCACGCGTTACGCGGGAATTCAAGCACTCAAGGACTTTGGTTCATCCGCGGAGGATGTTGTATTGAAGGGGCTCGAACTGCCAAATCGTGACGTCGTTCGGGATTGCCTCGGAATTCTGCAAACCATTGGGACGCAAAAGAGTGCCAAAGCAATCACACAACTTAGCCGAAGCAAGGACACGCTCGTCCGCGTAGCGGCCCAGTCGGCGGGCCGCGCGATCATGGCTCGTGGAGGTCAAGCAGTGACAGGAAAACAGTGATGGTCAGGCCCGACTGTTTGCCAATTGACGCTCCGAATCTGATCGGCACACCAGCGTTCGGCATCAATTGTCGGATTGCGCGCACGCTGTGCATCCCAAGGCGTTAGAACTCTAATGACGTGCCCCTTCATAGGCGGACGGCTTGAGCAGGACCTCTTGCGTTCTGGCCCGAATCTCCTTGGCGATTTCCGCGAACCGGGGGTCGATGGCCATCGCCAATGCGGCGCGCTGTCGCACCGTGCGGACAATCTGACGACACTCGCCAACCAGTTCGTCCTGGTTTACACCGATCCGAGTCAACGCGTCGGTGTATTTCTTGAGTCGGGCCAATGAATCAGGCCCGTCATAGCCCATGAGAGTCTTGCGGAAAGTGTCGTTCATCTTGGCAACGTACTCGGGAGACTTGATCGCACCGCGCCGGGCATCGATTCGCTTATCAAGTTGGCTGACGATCGTCTCCATCTCTGACAGTGTTTCTTCAAGTTCCGGATGGGCAATCTTTTGAGCAGCAAGGTACTTACGCATCGCATGTCCAAATTCGACATAGCGAGAAATTCGGTTGCGAATGTGTGTGACGAAGTCAAATCCATCTCGCAAATAGATGTCGATCTCCTTTTGTTTGGCCTTTTGTTGTTTTCCCTGGTAAATCTCGTTCAGCAACCTGCGGACATGACACGTCGCACGTCCGACATGGTCCTGGTGCTGGCCCTCGACATTCAGAATGTACTCGCACGGCCCAACACCTAGCGTGCCTCGCACGACGTCGACGATCGTAAACGTATCGATCGGCGTCGCGGGCAAGCGATTAATCGGATAGATAACGGCCGGACCTCGGAATGCCAGTTCCTGATTCTTTTCGGGATCTCGGTGCTTCAGTGGCTGGACAAAGCTCTTCTGCTCGGTATCGGTCCAACACGGATACTGAAATCGTCCAAGGTAGGTAATCCAGCGCAGGCGGTCTGATCCCAGACGGTTTGACGCGGGGCCTCCTACCTTGTAAGCATCGACGTCGATTTCGCCGGTAGCCGTTTTGCTTGGTGTGCTGTTATGTGTTCCGCCGGGCAACCAGGATGGTTTGACGTAGCCGTTTCCGTCCTTGGCCGGGTACAGCATCTCCCAGCTGTCGACCAGGCCACTGCGGCGCGTGAAGTCGACCCGCCATTGGGCAGGAAACGGCATCTTCCAATTAAGTGGAATGATGTTCCCGGCATCCGCATCTTTGATCTCGAGTTCGTGCCATATTTGAGGGGCCGCCATGATCGCAACCCATATTTTGCGTCCTTTGCCAAAGCGAATTTCCGAGCTCTTGACTACTCGGCGCGTACCTTCACCTGAAAATGTGACACGAACATCCTGGTCGTTGTTTTCAAAGGCACACATGGCGATTGCATTCCCTTCGCCGATCAGATGCATCAGGAAATTCTCACTCGGTATTTCAGCGACCGGAACCGGTATCTTCGTTGCATCTATCACGATATCGTCCGCAAAAAAATCAGGCAGAACAACGTACCGTCCTGGGGCGTTGATTTGCAATCGACCGGCTCCGGGGCCCGGCACCGTTTCGAGGAAGATGTCGCCACGCCGAAGACGAAACGTGGCTGTGATGGAATCTCCCTGGGCAGTCTGATACTCGACCTCCAAACGGACAGCCGATCTGGTGTGCGTAACAAGGGCCGCCCGAACGAGCTGAGTGGCCAAATCACCATTGGATGTTTGAAGCCGAAGTGCAAGACGCCAGATCGGCCTGCCGGTCATGGCACTGTACATCTCCACGGACGATCCTCGCTTGCGCACGACCATCAGCACGCGGCCGTTACCAACCACCACGTCACCCTGAAAGGCAGGCACTTTCTGATTGCGTGTTTTCTGCTGCCACGTGTCGCGTTTTGCCAGGTCGTCGATCGACAGCCGGCTCGAAGACGGAACGATCGTGTCCCAAATGGCGATGCGCGCCGGTGGGATTTGGGCATCGGCGTTTGGGTTGCCGGAAAACAGCAGGCTGACGGCCAGCAAACCTGAAACCACAACGACATTCCCCTTCACGCTCATGATCTCCTCCCTTACACGTACCTGGCAACAGAAAAATAAACGCGTTAGTCTGGATTATCCCCCAACTCGCTCATGGCCCCGGTATTATCCCGTCTGCGGCGAGAGAGGACATTATGCGTGCGTTTATTCGGCCGCCTGAAAGCAAGC
>JAJSAJ010000540.1 GCA_024274855.1 Planctomycetota bacterium
GTCCAGATTCAACCGACTCATTATCGACGCCCGTCAAGCAGCCTGGCAAGCAGCTTTTCCGGGTTTTCTCGACAGGCAGGGAATAAATCACAGGCTTCGTGCGTCTTGTATATCACCGGCGCTCAAGTTCTTGCGAACCTTTTGCCGGGTGGATCGTCTTACTCTTCAGAACACTTCAAGCAGGTGACGCGGCCTCGAGCGGGACGCAAGACAGAAGGAATCGGAACGATGATGTTCTTATGGTCGAGTCCCATTACCGAACAGCGCAGCGATGCGTATTTTGCCGGCGGGCCGGCGAATACGCTACCCGTGTGCTGCTTGCGTTTGTGACACTTGGCCCGATTCTGTGGGGAATCAGCAAGACCCGGTGTCGCAAACGGCACCGGGCTTTTTTTGTGGATGTTGGGCTGGTAGCTGAGATGGTCTAACGCTGGTCTGAAGAGCCGGAGACGTGGATTCGACGCCACCCAGCCCACTTGCGCTCAACGTACGTAAACAGGCAAGACATGCCTCGTTCGTCTAACGGTAAAGGATAGCGGGCTTTCAATCCGCAGACACGGGTTCGATTCCCGTACGGGGTACTCAATCAGAACGTGGCGAAGCATGGTTATCGCACCTGGTCGGGGGCCAGGGGATCGTCGGTTCAAATCCGACCGTTCTGACTGACGATCGGGCAGAGGTGCAGATGGGAGCACGCCTGCTTCGGGAGCAGGAGGGTCTCGGTTCGACTCCGGGGTGCCCGACTTGAATGGTAGTCGAGGGCTGGTTGTCCAGACACGGCTGATAACCGCGCCCGGCTGGGTTCGATTCGGGCACCGATCGGCGTAGCCGGATTGGTCGCTACCACTGATAACCACTTACACGAAAGGAAAACATGATGTTGCCAGGCCGTTACAAACGCATACGCCCGATCGCCTCCTGGGGTCGTGGTGTAACTGGCAGCACGGCGGACTTTTAATCCGTACGGTGTGGGTTCGATTCCCTCCGACCCTACTTCTCACTGGCGCGTAGCTCAACGGTGAGAGCGGCGTCCTTATAAGACGCAGGCCGTGGGTTCAACTCCCACCGCGCCGACTGATTCGGGACCGTGGCAGACACGGTAATGCACCGGTCTCTTAAACCGGATGATGTGGGTTCGATACCCACCGGTCCCACTGACAAGCACTGGTGATCTAGCGGCGAAGACATTGCACTCGTAAGGCGGCGACGAGGGTTCGAGTCCCTCCCGGTGCTCTGATGATCTTTGACAATCTGGCTTCCAACCAAGCGCCTATGATGTAGCGGCAGCCTACTGCCTTGCCATGGCGGATGTGTGGGTTCGACTCCCGCTGGGCGCTCTTGGATTCAGGACGTGGGAAAGTCTGGTACTCCGCGTGCTTTGGGCGCACGATCGACCAATCCGGCATCCATGCCGATCGGTGCCCGCGGTTCAAGTCCGACCGTCCTGACTGAACAACACGATGCGGTGGGTCCTGTGCTGGTACGGGAAGGCGACTGTTAATCGTCGTGACGCAGGTTCGATTCCTGCCTCCGCAGCTTTACGGAAGGGCAAGCCAACTGGCGATGGCAGCCGCCCCGAAAGCGGTCGAGCGTAACAGCCTTGAGGGTTCGACTCCCTCCCTTTCCGCTTCACAACATGTGCCCTTGGCCGAGCGGCAAAGGTTCCAGGCTTCCAACCTGGCGAGGCAGGTTCGACTCCCGCAGGGCACTCTGAGCTTGGGTCGGTAGCTCAGCGGCAGAGCAGGTGGTCGCGATCGCGACTTGTGAGTTCGAGTCTCACGGCTTCCGCTGATGCTTGATCGTGTGTCCCTGGTGTAACGGTAGCATGACTACGACCAATCCAGCCATCCATGGCTGATCGGTGCCCGGTTCAAATCCCACCTGAGCCACTAACAAGACAACATGCCCTCGTGGAGCAGCCTGGAGTGCTCGCCTGCCTGTCACGCAGGAGATCGTCGGTTCAAATCCGTCCGGGGGTGCTGAAATGACGCGGTACGCGAATAGGCATAGCGACCAAGCTCAAACCTTGGTGTCTGCGGGTTCTACTCCCGCCTGCGTGTCACTTGAACATTGCAGGTGGGCAGGGACCCAACTGGCTTTCATACGGCCGGTGCGCCCGGTTCGATACCGGGACCTGCAACTTGCGGGTGGGCCAGTGCTCATCCAGGCCTCATAAGCCAGGACTGCCGGGTGCGACCCCCGGACCCGCTACTTGGAAACAGCCGGGTACGCAAACAGGCAAAGCGACGAGGTCGAGAGCCTCGTGACTTTGTGGGAGCAAGTGCTGCCGCCGACCGACAGGGAGGATGAAGGCAGCACGCGGTAGAGGTTCGCGCAGCAGCCGACTCCCACCTCGGTCACTGACATGATCCCGTGGTCCAACGGCGAAGACGGTCGCCGCGGCGACAAATCGCTGGTTCGATTCCAGCCGGGATCACTGATACGACGGTCTGTAAGTGTTGTGGCAGCACGCCGCTGTGGTAAGGCGGAAGATCGGGTTCAAGTCCCGAACGGACCTATTGAACGCGGGCTGCTCGTCCAACGGCAGGACACCTGGCTTGCATCCAGGAGATCGGGGTTCAAGTCCTCGGCGGTCCACTTGAAAACAAGGGCTCATGGTCCAACGGTAAGACATCGCCCTGGCGTGGCGGCAATCCCAGTTCCACTCTGGGTGGGTCCATTTGTGGGAGAAACGGCATGCAGCGTTGGCACCGCGAAAGGCATATTGCACGTAGGCATCAGCGTGACCGACGGCTTCTGATCGGCAGTGAGCCCGAGCAACAGGTCAACCGCGATCGCCAACTGAGGAGATTGCGCAAGCGTAACGCTCTCGACTGCGGCAAAGCTAAATGCTTCCTGTGCCACAGTGACAAGCTGTTGGATCGTCCAACACGAGAGGAGTGCTTGGCCGACCTGAAGATGCAGGAAGGGATAGACGAGTTGTACGGAAGGTAACCGAACTGGCTCAGGAAACTGGTTGCTAACCAGTCGCCCGATCAAGGGTTGGATAGGGTTCGATTCCCCCACCTTCCGCTGAAGAACGAAACACACATGTTGACCGTGGCCTAATGGTAAGGCGCTTGATTGTGGCTCAAGTAGATGCCGGTTCAAATCCGGTCGGTCAACCTTTCGTAAATAAGGAGAGAAGTCTTCACCAAGGTACTGAACAGACCTACGTTGGTCCTCAACCGTAACTGGCAAGCCGTGAACGTGGCCACCGTGGCTCGTGCGCTGGTGCTGCTGTGGAATGAATCTGCTCGCGTCGTGGACCCGGCTGACTACCAGACCTACACATGGGAAGACTGGTCGAAGCTGCAACCCGCAGACGGCGATCGGTTCATTCAGGCAGTCCGGTTCCGCCTGCGTGTGCCGGAAGTGATCACGCTGACCGACTACGATCGGCTGCCCACGGCTGCCGTATCGTTCAGCCGGAGGAACATCTTCAAGCGTGACCACTACACGTGCCAGTACTGCGGCCGCCAGGGGCGGTGCCATCATGGGGAAAACTCAAGAGGCGGAGAATCCGATCGCAGCCGTCCCCTGTATGACAAAGGAAACCGTTCACGACGGCAGCTCGGCATGGAGGACTTGACGCTCGACCACGTCATCCCCCGCGCACAGGGCGGTGAGTCGCGGTGGGACAACTGCGTGCTGGCCTGCCTGGAGTGCAACAAGCACAAGGCTGACCGCACACCGGAGCAGGCGAAGATGCGATTGAAACGCAAGCCGGTTCAGCCGATCTGGAACCCGCTGTATGCGGCCCACGATCTACGGATCGAATGTTGGTCGAAGTTTCTGAGCGAGGCGTATTGGAACGTCAAGCTGGAAACGTAGAGATAGTCTCGCTCCCGGTCTTCGGGCCGGGAGCATTTATGCCGACGTGGCTCGACTGAGAAAGGCACCCGTCTTGTAAACGGGTTCATGCTGGTGCGAATCCAGTCGTCGGCCCTTGCGTCCCGATGGTGTAATGGACAGCACAAGACTTTCCTAAAGTCTCGGTCCTGGTTCGATTCCAGGTCGGGGTACTTACAACATGTCCCGATGGTGTAGCGGATAGCATTGGACCCTGCGAAGGTCCAGACCCTGGTTCAAGTCAGGTCGGGATACTAACAACGTGGCCCGTGGGTGTGCCGGACAGCATGTCAGCTTCCGAAGCTGTTGGACCAGGTTCGACTCCTGGACGGGCTACTTACTGTACGGCCTGCGAGTGTGCCGGATCGCACGGCAGACTTCGATTCTGCAAGACGGGGTTCGATTCCTCGGCAGGCTGCTGAACTACAACACGTCCTCGGAGTGTGCCGGAACGCACGCGACCCTGCGAAGGTCGCAGACCAGGTTCGATTCCTGGCGAGGACACTGCTCGATGCCGTGAAACCTGTATGGAAAGGCAAGGTGTACCATGTCCAAGCGCAACTTCAACGAACGGTCGTTTTTTTCGAGACGATGAGCAAACGCCGAAAAGGATACCCGTCCGAGACGCAAGTCAAACGCGGCATCCGTATCGTTCATGGCGACAAGCTGCTGGAGGAGAAGCTCGGACGTAACGATCCCTGCCCCTGCGCTAGCGGCAAACGCTTCAAGACGTGCTGCCTGAAGTCAGGCCACTTTTGATGGCGTCAACCGCGATCACTACTTTTAGAGACGAGGAATGAAACACAGCCCGTTCCATGGAGCGGGCACTTTGACGCTGGAGCCAGACGGTGCGGCGGCGGTTTGCAGAACCGCTTGAAGTGGGTTCGACTCCCACCAGCGTCTCTGACTATCCAACTGCCGGTTCAGACTACATCTTCCTGTAAAGAAGCCCAACGTCCGAACCATTTCTTCGTTGGATGGTCATAGTCTATTGCCTGACTGCCTGCCGGGACTACATCAACCAAACGCGATACATCTCGGCAACTACTTCGTCAGGTGTTGTTTACTCAAAGACTTCCGACGTCCAAGGACCTCGGAAGTCCCTTTTTCACCGATCATGTGGTTCACGCTGAGAAAACAAGGAAAACATGACAAGTCCCGCCCCGTCCGCTAATAGTACCGATTTTCACGGACGGGTTCTCTGAACATCGCTTCGCCGAGTGTTGATACACCGATCCGACTGCCGGTACGGAATACATCCACCATAACCCAATGCCAGGGAAGCGGGAGCTTCCCAGCGTCCACAAGACGCGGCGATTCTGCCCACCCTTCGTCGGATCATTTTTGAAGGAGGTCACGATGGCCAACAGGACTTTATTTTCCAGCATCAAGAGTAAGTTCGTGCGAACGGACACTCGTAACGAGGCCGGAGGCCGGGCGTACAAGTTCACACCGAAGCATGCGCTGGCCCAGATGGCGGCCACGGGCTGCTTCAACGGCGTCTACTACGCTCGCGCCGAGAGCCAGCTAGACGAGATGCGCAAGCTGATCGTCCAGGTCGATGACGACGTCTTCCTGGCCAAGCTGGCGGTCTACGCTCGTGAGCGAGCCTACATGAAGGACATGCCAGCGGCGCTGTTGGTCATCCTGTCCAAGCGTGACACCGAGCTGATGCACCGAGTTTTCGATCGGGTTGTGGACAACGGTCGCGTCCTGCGCACCGTGTTCCAGATGATCCGGTCGGGACAGTTCGGCCGCACCAGCCTGTCGTCCAGCTTGCAGCGGGCGTTCCAGCGGTGGCTGAACGAGGCTTCGGTCGGCAAGCTGCTGTCGGCGTCTATCGGTCACGACCCGAGCCTGCGGGACATCCTGCGGATGGCCCGGCCTACGCCGAAGGACAACGCCCGACGTGCGCTGTTCGGATGGCTGACGGAGAAGGAGACCGAGAAGTGGGCTCCGGCCACCGAGACCGACCTACCGGCTCAGGTCCAGGGTCTGGTCGCGTACAGCCAGGCGGACACCGCCGAGGCACAGGCGCTGATCCTGGGTGATCTGTCGGTTCGCTGGGACTTGCTGGCCGACGCTGCCAAGGCCCCGTTGGTCTGGAAGGCGATCGCCCGCCAGATGGGACCGCAGGCACTGCGGATGAACCTGAACACGTTGTTGCGTCACGAGGTTTTTGCATCGGGTAACGGTAAGGCTGGCCGAGAGATGGTCGATTACGTTGCGGACCGCATCGCCGACGCGGACGCGATTCGTCGTTCGCGTCAGTTCCCGTACCAGTTCCTGGCTGCGTACCTGAACGCTTCGGATGAGATTCCGCAAAAGATCAAGGCGGCGCTACACCAGGCAGCCGAGATCTCTTGCGGTAACGTGCCGGAGCTGCCGGGTCCTGTGGTCATCGGTCTGGACACTTCGGGTTCGATGGGTTGCCCGGTTACGGGTTACCGTGGTCGCGGTGCCACCACGAAGATGCGTTGCGTCGACGTGGCGGCCCTGTTCGCTGCGGCGATCCTGCGGCGAAACCCGGACAGCGTCGTGATCCCGTTCGACACGCGGGCGTACGGCGTGCGGGTCGATCCGGGTAACACGATCCTGAGCCTGTCGGAGCGGCTGGCCAAGTACGGTGGCGGTGGAACCGACTGCTCGATTCCGATACGCGAAGCCAACACGAAGTACGGTAAGCGACCGTTTGCCGGCTGCGTGCTGGTCAGCGACAACGAGAGCTGGGTCGGCACCGGTCGATACGGTTCGACCGGCGTGATGACCGAGTGGCAGGCTTTCCGCCAGAACCAGAAGCGATTGGGCGTCAGCTCGCCGAAGCTGGTTTGCATCGACATCCAGCCCTACGGATCGACACAGGCACCCGAGCGTGCCGACATCTTGAACATCGGCGGCTTCAGTGACGCCGTGTTCAACGTGGTCGCCTCGTGCCTGAGTGACGACGCCGGAAGGTTCGTCGCCGAAGTCGAGTCGATCGAACTGTAAAACGA
>JAJSAJ010000541.1 GCA_024274855.1 Planctomycetota bacterium
ACTCGCTCACCAACGGCACAAGGCCGTTGGGGTCGATCAGCCGAAAAAACAGCAGTGAGATGCAAACCCTACTGCAGACGGCTAAACAGTTACCAAAAGTTCAACGAATACGTTTGCCCGTCCGGTTTGCAGAGCACGTTCTGAAAAAGGACACCGCGTCATTATGGAGAGCATTAATGTCGATCTGGACAATGGTATGGCATGAAATCGCCTATCGACGACTGAATTTCGTGTTTGGCGTGGCGGGCGTCACTGGTGCGATCGCGGTCCTGATCGGCCTGTTGCTCGGCATCGATGTCCACAACGCCCGATCAGACCGTATTGCATTGCGAAAAGAAGCGGAAACGAAGGCCAGCCGCGAGGCTTTTTCGTCAGACATTCGTCACGCGATGCAACGACTTGGCTACAATGCCGTGATCCTCCCGAAGGACCAGAAACTCGGTGACTGGTACGCCGATGACTATGCCAAGAAAACGATGCCTGAATCGTCGGCTTCCCGCCTGAAGACCACCAAACAACTGGTGGATCGCTATCTACCTCAACTGCGACGCAGGCTTGAATGGACAGAGAAGAAATGGACGATCCTGGTCATCGGCCTGGGGCAGGAACAGATCCTGGACACGTCGGTTTGTGACGAGAGACCGCTGGTTGATAACATCTCGCCGGGTCAGTGCATTGTCGGTCACGAGCTTCAAAAGGCACTCGGCTTGAAACAGGGGCAAGAGATCACGTTGCTTGGCAAGCGATTCCGAATCGCGCGCTGCAAGAAGGAGCTTGGCACCAAGGACGACATCACGATCTGGCTGACACTTAACGAGGCTCAGCAGCTGTTAGACCTGAAGGACCAGATCAACGAGATTCTGATTGTCGAGCACATTTCGGTCTGGGGCAATTTGCACGAGGTGCAACGTCGCATCGAGCGGATTCTCCCTGACAGCCAGGTGGTAGAGATGGCCTCGGAAACGGCATCCCGAGCCCACGCGCGGTCAAAAGTCGCGGACGAAGCGGCGGCGGCCATCGAGCAGGCTCGTCAACAGAGAATCTTGCTTCGGCGTCAACGAACTCGGATGTTGGCCACGCTGTTGCCCCTGGGAGCGATGGTCTGTGCATGCTGGATCGGGCTGCTTGCCTATTTCAATGTCCGACAACGAACCCAAGAGACGGGTATCCTCATGGCGATCGGGTTTTCCCCCGCCACGGTCCGAGCAATCTACCTGCAGAAAGCCGCTATTCTGGGCGCTGCAGGCGGACTGCTCGGCTTTCTCGTCGCGGCGGGGCTCGTGCTGGCGCGGGAGCCTGATTTTGCAGCAAATGTCGGACGAGTAGCCCTTTTGCTCATGACCTACCTGGCTCTCTCGGTCGCCGTGGGAGTTGTCATGAGTTTGCTCGGTAGCTGGCTGCCCGTTCAATGGGCCGTGGCATTGGATCCGTCGGAAGTACTGCACGAGCGATAAATGGCGGGAAGACAATAAGGACAAACGGCAATGTCGATTATCACGATGGTGGGGTTGGAAATTCTACGGCGCAAACGGTCATTCTTCCTGGCAATGCTTGCCGTCGCAATCGCTGTCGCAACGATGCTGGCTGTTCACGGATCGCTGAAAGTCTACGACGTCCGCTCAGCCCAAATGTTGGCCGTCAAGCAGACGGAGCTGAAGCAACGCCTGAAACAACTGCAGGACGAGATGCGAAAAGCAACACTCAAACTGAGCTTTAATTTGGCCATTCTACCGGCCGCCCAGGATTTGAGCGATTGGCACGCCAAGGACTACGCAACCGCAACGATGCCGGAAAACTATGTGAACAAGATGGCCCATTCCAAACTGCTGGCCGTGCACCATTTCCTTCCAACACTCACCAGAAAAACCAAATGGCCGGAAATGAACCGCACGGTGATCCTGGTCGGATGCCGTGGCGAAGTGCCGAACGTCGCCAAGAAACCACGCAACCCGCTGGTTCAGCCCGTGCCGGACGGATCCATGGTGATTGGTTACGAGCTGAGTCGAAGTCTGAATCTGCAGGTTGGTCAGGCGGTCCGATTCATGGGACGTGAATTCAAAATCGCTCGATGCCAGTCGCAGCGGGGCAGCAAGGAAGACATTGGCGTGTGGATACCGCTGAAAGATGCCCAGGAACTGTTGGACTTACCGGGCCGCATCAATTCGATTCTTGCGCTCGAGTGCATTTGCGTAGGCGACTCGGCCATTGAACGGATCCGAGCCGAGATCGCGAAGTACCTTCCGGACACGCAGGTGGTCGAGTTGGGCACGAAAGTCGTCGCTCGAGGTGAAGCTCGAGCCAAGGTGAAACAGGAAGCGGTCGACTCGATGGAACGTGCAAAACAGATAGAAGTCCAGCTGCAATCCGAACGGCATCAACTGGCAGCTCGGATCGTACCGGGTGTCATTGCCGCTTGTGGTATCTGGATTTTCCTGGCAGCACTGCTCAACGCGCGCCGACGCCGTCCTGAAATCGCGATTCTACGCGCACTCGGCTTCCGGGCAACGCATATTCTGGCATTACTCATACTCCGATCGCTGGCAGGCGGCATCCTCGGTTCGCTGCTTGGAATCGCGACTGGCCTGGCTGCTGCCTGGCTGCTCCGCACCGATCTGGCTATTCCCCTGGTCGGACCCGAGGGAATCGTTACCGTGCAACTGATCGCCGGCGCTGCCACCATCGGGTCGCTCCTGGGCGTTGTCGCCGGGTGGATTCCCGCACTGATTGCATCGCAACAGGACCCCGCCAATATCCTGAAGGAAGCATAATCATGCTGAAACTGAACCAAGTCAAGAAAGTCTATTCGATCCACGGGCGCGAAGTAACCGCCATCGATCAACTCTCGCTCGTTGTCGAGACCGGCCAGGCTGTTGCCATCGAAGGAGCCAGCGGGTGTGGCAAAACGACCCTGCTGTTGGTCAGCGGCGCGCTGTTGCATCCAACGTCCGGCTCCGTCATGATCGACGATGACGATCCGTATCAAATGTCGGCCAACCAACGCAGCGCCTTCCGGGCAAAACATATCGGGTTTGTTTTTCAGCAGTTCCACTTGATCCCGTATCTGGATGTCTTGCAAAACGTCTTAACGGCCAGCCTTCCCAATAAACAGCCTGGGACCAAAGAGCGCGCCGATATGCTGATCGACCAGTTTCAGCTGCAACCACGCATCCATCATCTGCCAGCCGAATTAAGTGTCGGGGAAAAGCAACGAGTCGCGCTGGCCCGCGCACTGCTGAACAGGCCCAAGCTGGTCCTGGCAGACGAACCGACCGGCAACCTGGATCCGGCCAACGCCACGATTGTGCTCGATGCACTCTGCACGTATGCCGATCAAGGTGCTGCAGTCCTGATCGTCACGCACGATCCGACCGCCGCCGAGCGCGCACATCGCCGAGTACGCCTTGACAATGGCCAAATCGTCGATGCAGGCTAAGCGCGTGTCCCGAAATTGGAGGGCGAGCCGCGAAATCGAAAAATCCTCGGGGGCGTCCCGGCTCAGCACAAGCTTCGCCCTCCCACGTCAACATTCGCCATTATCGGTTACACGTACGTCGGACGTCTGGCCGCAAACTCTGCCACACCCCAAAAAGAACCGTAACCGTTCACGGCGAGAGTGCGTGGAGGGGCATTTGTCATTTATCATTTATCATTTATCATTTGTCATTTGCCTGTGGAAAGAGTATGGCCCCGCTGCGATGCCTCTCTCGATGATAAATGAGTAATGTCAAATGACTAATGATAAATCGGGCGTGTGGGAAATCGGGGAACACGCCGGTGCTAACGCGATGGCAGACGAAAACCCCGTGAACGACTACAAAGAAACTTCGTTCCTTGTTGGGCGTTCCTTGTTCGATGGCCGGTTCCCAACGACCGACACTACCCGCATTCCTGCAAGATGCACCACTCAGGTGCCACGAGCTTTCTGAGCTTCTCGAATCACTATCTGGCGGTCCCGTTCGTGACACGGATGCTCTTCACGTAACAGAGGGATCAGCTTTCGGATCAACGTTGGCCGAACCACATAGTAGCAACGAAGTGAACCATTGATATGACAAACTATTAGCCCCACTTTTCGCAAGGCCGCGATATGTTGCGAAAGATGCGGCTGGGGAATATCGACCAAACCGTTCAAGTCGTTCACACACCGCGGCCCGTCGCATAAGCTTTCCAAAATCATCAACCGGACTGGATGCGCCATCACTCGAAGAAGCTTCGCGCGTTCTTCCCAGAATTCAAACGGCATATTCGCCGGAACACGTTTCTTCGCCATACGGTTTTCCTTACACGGCCCACGGCCCAAACCAAAATGGACTAACCACAGAGACGCCGAGGGCACAGAGAAGGAACGTGGGAGAAACGTGAAATCGACTCGGCTCCCAGGGTAGGCTGCCTCCGGAAAACCTCCGGCATCCAACTCTGGGCTATGAGAGCTAACGCCGTTGGCGTAGAGACACGGCACCTCCGTCGACTCCACCTTCATCGCCGACGTTCTCGATCCCCTCATTTTTCATTTTGCATTAAATTGTTTCCCAATCTCCGTCTCACGCTTCTCGGTCTCCTCGGTGCCTCTGTCGTTTTCTCTCCTTCCGCACACTTCTTTCTTCTGACCCGTGGGTCACCTTCTTCTCTTATCCGTGGGTCGGCTCTGCCATCCGTGGGACTACATCTCCCTCTTCATCCGTGGGACGGTTGCGACAAATCGAGCCACCGGTGCAGCATCAGCCCGACCGGACGATAAATGACATGAGACAGTTTGGTCAACGGCAACAAAACAATCAAGTCCATGGCCAACACAACATGCACGACGAACACCACATAACCGAACAGAGTCGGATGTGGCAAGTAGACGATCGACTCCGTAACGAAACCGGTCACCACGGCCAGCAGCAACAGAACCAACAGAAACAGATCGCTGAACTGAGTCTTCGCATAGTAGTTGGTCGGTTTGCGGGATCGCTGCCACAGTGCCACGCTTGCCCCGTAACAACAGACCAGGCCGGCGGCGGTTCCGAGCAGGCGAAACGGGTGCCAAATTGGAATGTATGAGCCGATATCCTTGAAGAGAAAATCGAGTGTGGTCGCGGCGAGCAGTCCAAGAAACCCCCAGAAGATCGTGGCATGCACAAACCAGGGTTGAAGGTAGAGTGGCAATACGGGATCACGTTGACTGTCCGCATCACACGAACGATAACGGCGTTGGCCCAGTGATTCGACCACGGTTTCGAAGATCGCCGTCGGCAGTGCACTCCAGCGAACATACGTCGATGCGCCGGTCAGTCGCCGTATTCGAAAGAACTGGCGAATCATTCCGCCAATCCCTGCCAGGACGAGCAGGCCGGTGAGAATGAAGATCACAATCCCCGTATCGTGAATCAGTTTCCCAGGAATAAAGTCGAACAGTCCGAGCGGGTTGCCGTTAAGATCGCCGCGATGCCAGAGCAAGAACAGCGTAAAACAACTTGACAGGACCGTAAAAATGGCAACCGTCGCAAATGCCGAACGGTACATCCAGCGTGAGATGCCGGTCGGATCATATTGGGATATGGCATAGCGTCGGACGGCAGCCATAATCTCACCGGGATCGGCCTGGCGAGGGCAGGTCAGCGAGCACTCGCCGCAGTAATAGCAAAGCCAGATATCCTTTTCGCCGAGCAACCGGTCTTTCATGCCTAGTTGAGCGTACCGAATAATTCTCCGTGGAAAATAGGCATCCGCCTCTGTCAACGCACAGACTGCCGTACAGTTGCCACAATGAATACACCGGTTCAGTTCGTCACCGCCAAGCTGCATAATTTCCAATCGGAAATCGGGATCAACTTTCGAGATCATGGCTCGGATCACTCCCTTTCTGCCTTGGAAACTAGCTGATATTCGAGATAGCCTTCTTGCTCGTTACCCTCAGTAACCTCTCCATACTTCCTGAGTCCCATGAGGCACCAGAGTGCTTCGTGTGTTGGGATTCCGGTCTGTCCGGAGAGTTGTGGCACCGTTTTGGGGCCTGTTTTGAGCGCATCGATAATGGCTCGCCGCGTCGCGACTCGCTGTCGATTGCGATCGAGCAACTCTCGGGAAACGCCGCCTCGGCGGTCGCGCAATATCTTAATCGCCTTGAGCGGTTTTCTTTTGGATGAAGTGGTCGGCTGATTGCTCACTATTCTCTCTCCCGTCATACGTATTCCGCGGTCAATGCCTCGACCATCGCGTCAAACTGATCGACATGCCAGCCATCGACTTCGATGGCATGGTTCGGACAGGCGGCAACGCACATTCCACAGCCGGTACAGAGGGCCACGTTGACTTCAGCTTTCGTCACCGGTCGGCCCTCCTCCTGATGTTCGACCAATTCAATGGCCTTCTGGTGTTCGCATGCCTCGACACATTTCCCTTCTCCATGACATCGGTTCACGTCAACTCGTGCGCGATAGGGGTCCAGCTGGATCTGGCCCGACGCGAGCAGGCCAACAGCTTTCGCAGCGGCCGCGCTCCCCGCAGCACAACTCTCGCCAATATCCATCGGTGCCTGGCAGGTCCCGGCCAGGAAGAGGCCGCCGACCGCCAGTTCGACAGGTCGCAGCTTCAGGTGCACTTCCTGCAAGAATCCGTCTGAACTGCGAGGCAGCTTGAGCATCGCGACCAACGAGTCGATTGGCCGAGCGACCATCGCGGTTGCCAGGACCACCAGGTCGGCCTGCAATTCCAATTCCTCACCAAACGTCAGTGTATCGGTCACACGAACCGTCATCGGCACCGATCGCGCCGGTATCGCTGGTCTGACAGTCGGTGGTTTGTCATCAGGATACCGAATAAACAGGACGCCTTTTCGGCCCGCCGCGTCGTAAGAGTCCTCTTGCCCTCGACCATAGCTGCGAATATCCCGGTACAATTCAAAGACGTGCACATCACTGAAACGATGCCGAATCTCATTCGCCGCCCGCAATGAAGCGGAACAGCAGACTCGGGAACAGTATTCATTCAGTTTTCCATCGGGGCCGGGCTGGTGGACACCTTCGATCTGGCGGCTTCCGACACAATGAATGAAACAGACACTGCGAATGGGCGTCCCGCCACGTTCCAAACGACCGCCTGTCGGTCCATCGGGGTCCAGCAACCGTTCCAGCTGCGCGAGCGTAACGACGTTTTCCGATTGGCCATATCCAAACTCTCTATCGGCCGGCCGATAGACGTCGAAGCCGGTCGCCAGCACGATCGCACCGGTCGCGATCCTCACCTGTTCGGCCTGCTGGTCAAGTGAAATCCCGTGGCCGGGCCCACCGACGGCTTCGACACACTTGCCACATCGTGTACAGGCGGTCCAATCGATCGCAGGCTGCTCACTCGTTTTCGGACCAAGAAACAAGGCTTTGCGCTGACTCAATCCGAAGTCTGCTTCGGAAGGAACCTCGACCGGGCAGACTCGAATCGCTTCATGTAGATCGGACGGCGCGAGCGATTCCGAGACGCCGCGTGGTTCGATGCGCACGTCAACAGTGAAATCGCCGACGCAGCCGGATGTCGCGGTCACCTCGGCTCGTCTGTAGACCGAGATATTCGGATCATCAGTCCCCTCGTCGACCAGCCTACGAATCAGCTGACCAGGATCCGCATCATCCGGATAAACCTGGCTCCATCGACTGAGGTTTCCCCCGAGCCAGGGCGATCGTTCGAGTAATGCAACTTGCATTCCGGCCCGAGCCAGGTCGCATGCGGCGCGCAGACCACTGATACCACCGCCGATAACCGTCACGTGTTTCCGTGCGGTTATCGGGATCGGGGCCAGCGGGTCCGCTTTGCGTACTTTGGCAACACCCGCGCCGACCAGTCGAATCGCCTTGTCGGTCGCGCCCGCGGCGTTCGCCTTACTGCACCAACTGACCTGTTCGCGAATATTCACATGTTCGTACTGGTACGGATTGCCGCCAGCTCGTGCAACCGCTGCCCGAAATGTTTTTTCATGAAGGCTCGGCGAACAAGCGGCGACAACAACTCGGTTCAACTTGCTGTTTTGAATATCCTCGACGATCAGGTCCTGCCCCAATTGCGAGCACATCGCGGAACAATCCCGCGTGACACAGACATCGCCCATCTTGGAAGCGGCCTGAACGACATCCTGAATGTTGACGACATCTGAAATATTACCTCCACAATGGCAGATATAGACGCCAACTCGTGGTGACTTGCCTGACGATGACTGGTCCATTTTCGTTATCACCTGCTACCAAAAGTCGCTTAATTCCACAATTCCCACACCGAGCGACGGGGCCGCCGCTAGGACACCGGTCCAGCTTGCACCGCGTCGCCGGCTGCGGCGTTGGCTACGCCCGCAGTTCGCGAATTCGGCCAGTCGTTTTGTCGAAGGTAGGCCGCCGCTTCGACGGCCGCCGCCCCAGCCTCGACAATCGAGTCGGGGATGTCTTTGGGACCGGACGCGGCTCCGGCGACAAATACGCCCTGATCCAACGTGCGTGTCGGCGCCAACAACGGGTCGGTGCAACAGACAAATCCGTCGGTGGCCGGGGCCGCCAGACCTGCTCGCGTCGGGTCCCACCCAGGAGTCAAACCGAGCGATAACACGACCAGATCATGCGTGCGTTGCTCGACCCGACCGTCCTCCTCCATCACCTCGATCCGGACCACAGGGTTCTGCTGTTCGTCCTCGGTGACGCGAGCGACCTTGGCCTTAACGAACTCGACTCCCATCGCCTTGGCATTTTGATAAAACTGCTCGAATCCCTTGCCGAATGCCCGGATATCCATGTAGTAGATTGTCAAATCAGCCAACGGCAACGCGCCGGCAAGAAGCATCGCTTGCTTGATGGCATACATACAGCAAACGCGCGAGCAATAGGAAACACCGGCACTCTGGTCGCGAGATCCGGCACACTGAACAAAGGCTACGGAATCGGGAATCTTGCCGTCCGATGGACGTAGCACGCGTCCGTACGGTCCGTGCGGGGCCAACAAACGCTCGGCTTGCAGGGCCGTAATCACATTTCGCAAACGATCCCCGCCATATTCCGGCTTGAAGTTCTTCGGAATCATCTCGTACCCGGTTGTCACGATCACCGCACCGGCCCGAACGACAATCGTCTCCGGCTCCTGCAGAAAATTGATCGCGTCGGTCGGACAGGCCCGTTCACATTGGCCACACAACAGACAGCTTTCCATGTCGATCAGTGCCAGCTGGGGAATCGCATTCGAAAACGGAACGTAGACCGCTCGACGCGCACCCAGGTTCCCCTCAAACTCATCGGGCACTTCGGTGGTACACGCGTACTCGCAGAGCCGACATCCGGTGCACTTATCCTCATCGACATACCGAGGTTTCTTCGTGATCGTAGCGGCAAACGCGCCTTCTTTCCGTTCAACGTGTTCCACCTCACTGTATGTCATCGTGGTGATGTTCGGATGGTGTTTGACGTCTGCCATGCGAGGCGTGCAAATACAACTGCAACAATCGAGCGTTGGAAACACTTTGCTCAAGCCGATCATCTTGCCGCCAATACTCGGTTTTTTCTCGACAATCAGGACTTGAAATTCTTGGTTTGCAAGGTCGACCGCCGCCTGCAATCCGGCAATTCCGCCACCGATCACCAGAGCATC
>JAJSAJ010000542.1 GCA_024274855.1 Planctomycetota bacterium
GGGATTCCGGAGGGGCCACCGTTCTGAGCCGCAGCCATGAGTACCAGTGGTGTTCCAAGCCCACCCACGGCCACGGCCGTCGCCAAACAGACAGCTATTGCCGGAACGGCCCGAAGGGTGCTGAGCACCATCGGTACCTGACCCCGGCTTCTTGCACCGCCCGCAGGCAGGAGCACCGACCAGTCCATGCTGATTCCGCGAAACATTGCGTTCTCCTTGTCCGTTTGGTGTGGACCATGGTGATGACGGATTGAAGTATGTCACAATCGGGCGCGCGGGGGCAACCCGTTGGAGCGACGTGTCAGTCTGTCGGCGATTTCGATATCGGTCAAAAGGTCTGAAAACCGAAGGGCCGAAGATGACCATTGGCACCACCTGCTCGCCAAACTCGAGAAACGAACAATGAAAACAAATCGCCGAAACTTAAATGTCAAGACCTGACCCCGCGTCCTGAGTTTCCGCTGTAATAAGTGCTGAACGCGCAGTCCGCTACTCTCCCGTCTACCCACAGGACACCGGTGACGTTACGATGGGGACTTGGAGGTAACCTGTTGTGGCTGTTTCACTCTAACAATTCCTTGACCGAGTTGTCGACAGCGGCCTGACATCACGAGTGGAAGTGCAGTCACTGGTGGACAGCGTTGCCCTCGCGGATCGGCCGACCGATGGCCAACAGCTTGCCCGGTTACTGGTCCGCCTCAAGAAGCTGACCGCTTTCCAGGCACAGAATGTATACTCGGGCCGAGGCAAGTCATTGGTCTTGGGTAACTATGTGGTGCTCGACAAGCTCGGTGAAGGCGGGATGGGGATGGTCCTGAAGGCCAGACACCGGCGGATGGAACGGACGGTCGCGCTGAAGATCCTGTCGCCCTCAGTAACCAAGAGCCCCCAGGCCCTTCAGCGTTTCCAGCGGGAAGTCAGGGCGTCGGCCAAACTAGAGCACGCCAACATCGTCACGGCCTACGATGCAGACGAAGACCAAGGAACCCATTTTCTGGTCATGCAGTACGTCCAGGGGACCGACCTTGGAGCATTGGTCAAAGAGAAGGGGCCTCTTCCGATCAACCAGGCTCTTTCCTGTGTGTTGCAGGCGGCTCGTGGCTTGCAGTACGCCCACGCACACGGCGTGGTGCATCGCGACATCAAGCCGTCGAACCTGATGCTCGACACCGAGGGGACGGTTAAGATCCTAGATATGGGCTTGGCCAGGCTCGAATCGGCGGGCGCTGAACAGGATCAACTGACAGGCACGGGTCAAATCTTGGGAACGGTCGACTTCATGGCCCCCGAGCAGGCAATGGATACGAAGCAGGCCGACGCGCGGGCCGATATCTACTCGCTGGGCATCACGCTGTGGTATTTGCTCACGGGGCATGCGGTGTATCAAGGGAACACGGTTGTCGGGAAATTGATGGCCCACCAGAACAGCCCAATCCCGTCGCTGCAACAGGCATGTCCGGAAGTTTCCTCTGAGCTGGAGGCGATATTCACTAGAATGATCGCCAAGCTGCCCGACGCGCGCTATCAAGGCATGGGGGACGTGATCGCCGACCTGGAGTCGTGCACCGGTAGCTCGGCTTCCATGCCGTCGGTTGCCAGTGCGCCGGGCGAAGATAGCCAACTCAGCCAATTCCTCTGCGGCGTGAAGTCGGCCGCCGAAGCACCTGTCTCGATCAAGGTTGTCGCAGGGGAAAAGGCTGCCGACCCAACGCCCGCGGAGCCTCACGAGACGATGCAGTCGGCACAGATGGATACCGATCTCGAGACGTCGCAATCGCTGGTCAGTTCCCAGTCGGTTCGCCCCCTTCAAACTGCCGGTGCGCGGCCCGGGGAAGCAATACGTCGAATGGTTGTCTGGGTGACCCAACTGCCTCGGTCACGTCACGTGCTAATCGGTGCGGCCAGTAGCGGTGTGTTGGTCCTGCTACTGGCGGCGGTCTTCTTCGTCCAAACCAAGGACGGTGTGATACGTGTCGAGATTAACGATCCGGAGATCGAAGTGGCGATTAAGGGCACCGAGATCGTCCTGAAACAGGCAGACCGGGGGAA
>JAJSAJ010000543.1 GCA_024274855.1 Planctomycetota bacterium
CGGGCCTTGCGGTACGCTCGCTCAAGTTGGTGGTCGCTGACGGTCATCGGACTCAACTTTAATCAGGCTGCTGCACCCGCAGTGCACTGCAATCCAGCAAATTCAAGGGAAAGGACATGGTTCGCGGGTAGAGCGGACCGAGTATCCAGCCACCGAATGCCCACCCGAACCGGCATTTATTGCTGCCGGGCGCCCGGCAGGGCCGCTCGACCTGGAAGCCGATCGTTGCCAGATCACCAGTCTAACTGACCAGCCGCCTGATCGACACGGCCCGGTTGAGTCCGATATGTCGTCGCGTCCGAAATGTCGACCAGATCCGTTTGGGCGCCCTATCGCAGCCGGTTCACGAAAGATTGCGCGTGAATCCAGTAAAGTACGCAGCCAGAACAACCGATTTTCCGAAGGAGCTGTTGTTCGTCTTATCGGAAATGCACGAGTGTATTGTCCGGTCTCCAACACGACGGACTTCGGGACGCGAATATCAGGGTGGCCGCCGTAACCGGTTTGGTTGAATCGAGATCAGCATGGCTCGAAAAAGGTCGCCACAAAACCGACACGATCCGCGACCAATGGGAGCGGGCCATTGGAGCGCCGAGCGGCAGCTTGGAGCTGGTTGCGGCTCTGCCGCCTTGTGTTATCAAGAAAGCGATGCGGGAAGCATTTTTTGCTCTGGATGAATTACAAACAATGGCTAGAATAGCCGTTTGTTTCTTCTCCGCGATGGGCCGTCTACCGGTCTCGGGCCAGGCGGGATCTGGACTGAGCCTTGTCGTTTGCGGAGTCAAGAACGTGTGACTTCACGAAGAAGAGTTTGTGACAGACACGTGGTGCGAAGTATGTGGCGAAGACGCAAAGAACCTCGATGGGTCGAGTTATCGGACGAGGACCTTCTGGACTGGCGCATCTGTGATCTGGGCGTTCGGATCGAAGGTAGCCCACTGGAACCTCGTATCGAACGACTCTTTCAGGAACTGGAGAGCCGCAAAATCCGGTTCCGTCCTCATTGCTGGCTATCGGACGATTGGTTTTCGCCGGAAGGCGTTCCGGGAATCGCGATTCCATTCTATATGGCACATAGTCGTTTAGCCCGCCTGGAACGATCGCAGATGCTGGAAGTCGAAGGGTGGACACGCGAATGGTGCATGCGCATCTTGCGACACGAAGTGGGGCACGCGATCGATACGGCATATGGCCTGTACCGACGCCGCAAATGGCAGGCCGTGTTCGGTAAGTCGTCGCAGCCTTATCCCGAGGACTATCAACCGAAACCGTACAGTAAGAGCTATGTGCGCCATTTGGAAAACTGGTATGCACAAAGTCATCCAGACGAGGACTTTGCCGAGACGTTTGCGGTTTGGGTCAAGCCTCGATCGGCTTGGCGCACTCAGTATGCAGACTGGCCCGCTCTGAAAAAGCTGCAATTCATCGACGAGTTGATGCGCACCATTCGAGACCAGAAACCACGCGTCGTGTCGCGCGAGCGGATCGATCCAGTTCGAAAAATCCGCAAGACGCTACGGCAACACTATGCGGAAAAACGGGTCCGCTATGGTTTGGACAGTGGTTATTCGTTCGATCGCGAGCTTCTACGGTTGTTTTCTGATGCTCCGGATCACGCCAATCTTCCTTCGGCCGCGTCGTTTCTTCGGCGACATCGCCGCGAGCTTCGGCGGGTCGTGGCCCAGTGGACCGGGCAGTACCACTATACAATTGATCAGGTACTCAGCGAAATGATCGACCGTTGCGAGGAGCTGAATCTCCGACTTCATCGGGCCGAACGGGTTGTCAAACGCGACGCACAAGTCATGCTGACAGTACAAACCATGAACTATCTTCACAGCGGGCATCACAAAATAGCATTATGAAGAAGCTGCGAGTCGTCGTGCTGATGGACGAAGATCTGGTGCCCCCAGAGAGTCTTGACGGCTACAGCGAAGAAGAAGTGCTGCAGTGGAAGACCGAGTTCGATGTACTGGCCACACTTCGAGACCTGGGTCACGAAGCAATTCCGCTTGGTGTCAGCGACAATCTGGGCGTGATTCGCAAGAACATCGTCGAGTGGAAACCGCATATCGCCTTTAACTTGCTGGAAGAATTTCACGGTGTTGCCGTCTTTGACCAACACGTGGCCAGCTATCTTGAGCTTATGAAACAGCCCTATTCGGGCTGTAATCCACGCGGGTTGATGCTGGCACACGACAAAGCGCTCAGCAAGAAAATCCTGGCTTACCACCGCATTGCAACGCCGCGATTCGCCGTGATCCAGCGGCGCCGAGCCGTCAAACTGCCCCAGCGCCACGTCTATCCGCTTTTGGTCAAATCGGTGATTGAGGAGGCGTCGCTCGGGATCAGCGGTGAGTCGATTGTCCATGACGCACAGCACCTGAAAGATCGTGTGGCCTACGTCCACGAGGAACTGAAAACAGACGCACTCGTGGAAGAATATATCGAGGGTCGCGAGCTTTACGTCGGCTTGCTTGGTAATCGTCGCCTGCAAACCTTTCCCGTTTGGGAAATGCTGTTTAAGCGGTTGCCGGAGGGCGTACCGAACATCGCTACCGCCAAAGTGAAGTGGGATCCTGCCTACCAGGAAGAAATTGGCATCGAAACCGAAGCCGCCGAAGGGCTCGAGCCGGCTACGGTGCAGGCGATCACCAAGTTGTGCAAACGTGTCTACCGAGTGCTTTACCAAAGCGGATATTCCCGGATGGACCTTCGCATGACCGCCGACCAACGCGTCTATGTGCTTGAAGCCAACCCGAACCCCAATCTCTCCTACGGCGAAGATCTGGCCGAATCGGCTGCCGCCGTCGGCGTCACTTACGAACAGCTGATCCAACGTATCCTGAACTTGGGACTCAGTTACCGGCCGCGGTGGTATGGATAAAGACCGGCAATGGAAGACTCTGTTCGTTGAAGTTAGGTAACTGTTTAGCCAAATGGAGGAGAACGGTTCTCAAGGGACCCCCATGGGTGAATAAGTTTCGTGAGCTAATGCGATGTGGTGAAATGTCCCCTCTCCGCCTCCTCCCCGCCGCCAAGAGCGGCGGGGAGGAGGCGGGGGCATTGGAGTGACATGTTACTCTTAGCTCAATAGACTCGCTCACCAACGGCACAAGGCCGTTGGGGTCGATCAACCGAAAAAACAGCAG
>JAJSAJ010000544.1 GCA_024274855.1 Planctomycetota bacterium
CAAAGCAGCACTCGTCTTGTCGGCGACCCTGACCGTTCAGCAAGCGTTGACGCGCAACTGGGGCGTGCAATCGGTTCGCCTGATTGACAACGGAATTGCCAAGATCGATGCAACGGATCGCCGGCAGCGAGCGGCAGGCCCACTTCGAATTTTGTGGGTTGGCGTGCTGGCCCCGCACAAAGCGCTTACGTTGTTGATCGATGCATTGGCTCAGTTACCCACCGATGTCGCCTACGAACTGCGAATCGTCGGTGATGGCCGCGGACGAAAACGCTTACAACGCAGGGCGCACCAAAAAGGGGTCGACCAGCAGACCACGTGGACCGGCCGACTCCCACACAACCAGACACTCCAACAGTATCAGTGGGCAGACGTGTTTGTTTTCAGCAGCTTGCGCGACACGACGGGAACCGTTGTCCTCGAAGCACTTGGAGCCGGCCTGCCAGTACTCTGCCTTGATCATCAAGGCGTCCACGACATGGTCGACGAGGACTCTGGCATTCGGATCCCCGTGACAAGGCCGCAAGAAACGATTGCCCGATTGGCCGGCGCCGTTGAACACCTTGCCCGCAATCGCGATCACCGATTGCAACTGGGACGCGGGGCGGCGGACCGGGCCAAGGCCTATGTCTGGAAGCACTTGGGCTTGGAGCTCGCCAGGCTGTATCGGCAGGTTCTAGATCCCGCCTCGGAAATCGAGATGGCTGAACTCCCAAACACGCCGACCGGCAAGGCGACACTGCAGATGCAGGAAATGCCGCATCCCACAATGACATATTGTCGGCGCAGATTTGGATCAGCTGCCGCCACATGCTTACGAAAAACACTCGGCCCGAAAGCTGATAAGCAGTTCGGTATTCTGCTGTATCATCGAATTGGCAACGTCCCTAAAGGATTTCAGGTGCCCGAACAAACGATCCGTGTCGAACGGTTCGAACAGCAACTACGAGGGCTACTCGAGCGAGGATTTCACCCCTGGCCACTTCAGACAGTGCTTGACCACCGCGCCCATGGCCAGCCGATTCCGCCTCGCGTCTTTGTCGTGACTTTCGACGACGGATACGAATCTGTTTATGATCAGGCATGGCCGATATTGAAGAAGCTAGAGGTTCCAGCTACGATATTTCTCGTGACGTCGCAACTGGACAACAAGGCACCGATGCCATATGGCGACAGCGTGTTTTGCCACGCGAATCGACTCCATCGCGGCTTGTGGCGACCGCTCTCCGTGGCACAATGCCAAGAACTGCTGAACAGCAACTTGATCGAACTCGGAAGTCACACCCACACCCACGTCGATTTCCGAGAAAACCCAGAACTATTTCAAGTCGATTTGCAGCGTTCACTCGAGGTCCTATCCAAGGAATTCCAGATCATTCGACCGACTTTTGCCTTTTCGTATGGATACTCCGATTCAACAATGTCCGACGTCGTACGGCAAACAAGCATGCGATGCGCCCTGACCGCATCCGGACAACTGGTAGAACCCGATGCCGACCCTTTTGATTGGGGACGTTTCACGGTGGAAACGTATGACACAGGTTCGTCCCTGGCGACTAAACTGGAAGGTTGGTACAACGTACTGGAGCGAAAATGGATTTCGTGGAGAGATCGGCGGGTCCACCGACGTGGCCCATCCAATGGCGGCTGATTCAGATCGTTCGCATCGCAGTCGCTCTTCAGCTGTTTAGGACCGACGAATCAATTGTTGTCGCGTTTACTGGGGGACGATGCGTCGATCCGAGGTCGCCCACGGGCTTGTCCCGTGGGAACCAATGTCTCTCAAGCTACTGGGCAGCCGGGCGCGCGTCCCGAACCGGGGGGACGTTCATGTGGCGATCCTCCTTAGCTGCGAGACTGATTCACCCATGGGGGTCTGTACGCGGAAGAGTGCGACAGTTATTGATTGGCGAATCCTTAGCCACTTGGCAAGGTACCTGGAATCAACCATTTCTCGGCACGTTAGCATATTGGCGCAACCGCCGCTCCATGTAGACACGTCTATTTGAGCAATATGAACTCGTACCCTGCTGACCATTGCGAACCACGTAGTCCAACGGATCCTCCACTAAAGCGAGCCGTACTCGTCCTGCGTGGCAGGATTCGCGAATCGGTCGCCAGCCCGTCCGTCCGCAAAGGCCTACTGTCGCTGGTCGATCAGGGCATTCTGAGTGTAACGAGTTTTGTTACGGGTGTCGTAATCGCTCGGCTCACGTCCCAGACGGAACTGGGTGTCTATTACCTCGCCCTCAGCCTGATTCTTTTCGCACGTGGCTTCCAAACGGAAGTTATCATCGGCCCCTATGTCATCTACCATCATCGGCACCGCGATCAGCGATTGGCCTCGTACACGGGCAGCGTGCTGGTCCACGTTCTTCTGTTTTGTTTTATTGTTTCGGCTAGCGGTGTCGTTCTCTCTCTTGCACTTTGGTTACGAGGTGGCATCAGGGGCTGGGAGCCTCTGATCAGTGTTGTCATCCTCACGACGATCTTACTGCTTTTGCGAGAATGTGCCCGCAATGTGACGATGGCGCACTTGCGCGTCGGAAGCGTTCTAGCGATTGACGTGGTCTACGCGGCAATCCTGCTCGGCTCACTCGCGTTGATGATCCACACCAACTCCTGTTCAGCCGTCGCCGTCTTTTCCGCAATGGGGCTTGCGGCCGCCGTAATCGGCCTCGGCTGGATCTGGTTTTCCTGGGGCCAGTGGCGTATTGATCGTTCGCGAATTGTTTCCGATTGGTGGCAAAACTGGCGTTTTTCTCGATGGTCGATGGCTGGCTACCTGCTAGTTTGCACGACACCTCACTTGATGCCGTGGATTGTCGCCGTGTCGCGTGATGAAGCAACAGCCGGACTCTATGGTGCCTGCGGCACCCTGGCTGGCGTTGCGAACATGTTCCTGATGGGTCTGGGCAATTTCATCTCTCCCAAGACCGCATTGGTTTTTGCGGAAGGGGGCCCCGCGGCACTTCGGGATTTTGTCCACAAGGTAATCACGCTCTACCTGATCTGCGTCGGCATGTTTGTTCTCATTTCGGCGGTTGCCGGCGAGTACGCCATGGTGTTGATATTTGGGAACCAATATGCAGGTAGCGGTATGATTGTCACGGTTTGTGTCCTGGGCATATTAGCTAGCGCTATCGGGTGGGCAACTGGAAGCGCCATCTGTGCCATGGATCGCCCTCGAGCCACTTTCCTGCCGGATGTGGCCGCTCTGATTGCGACAATCGTCGCCGCCTTCCTGTTGGTTCCGACATGGGGAGCACTCGGAGCAGCACTCGCCGCATTAATCGGAGCGGCCGTTGCTGCCTTACTGAAATACGTTGGATATCAACGATTGCTGCGAGAAAAGAGCTGTCGACCGACCTAAAGTTGCGTCAGAGACCATGGATTTATCGACACCTAGCCTGACCGCGCCACACCGGGCAAGCGCTCAACTGCTTGTACTGGCGATCGTCGTTTGCGCGGGAATTTTCTATTTCACGAAACATGACTCGCGCATGTCGTTGCGTGAATATACTTCCTATTCGATGGATGAAACGGAAACACTCCTTCAAACGGGTCATTGGCAACGGCCACTCGGATTCTCGCTGTTCGCTGCCTTCGGGACGTATTGCCTGCTGCGAAAAGGTGGTCGATTCCCACAGTTCAGCAGCCCATTGGCGATCTCCGTGCTGCTTGTCGTCGCTTGGTGCGCGGCGAGTATTGCCTGGGCGGACGATCCCGATTTGACGATCAAGCGCGTTGGTGTCATGCTACTCAGTCTCGTCGGTGCCGCCGGCCTGGCGAGCCAATTCTCCGCACGACAGATTTGCATCCTGACGATCATCGTGCTCGCCACCTACTGTACAATTGGTCTGGTAGTTGAACTCGCACTGCACACATTTCTTCCCTGGCGTTCCGGTTATCAATTCGCCGGCACAGTCCACCCGAATTTGCAAGCGGTTCATTGTGCAATCCTCTGCTTGGCCACAGCCAGCCTCTTGACCGACCGTACAACGCAGAATCGACTGCCTTATGCCGCCTTATTGGCACTGGCCATGGTCCTCTTGCTACTGACCCGATCCCGGACCGGTATCGCAAGCTTGATCCCAGCCCTTGGCGTTGCGTTAATACCAAGAGTTCCGAAACGCTTCCGATTGTTGACAGGTGTCGGACTCGCGTGGTTGTTCGTCATGTTTCTACTCCTCGGCACAATCGCGGATGCTCCGGTCGCCCAGCGTATGACAAATGCGGTTCTAATGGGCCGATCCGGGAGCACCTCCACACTGCAAGGCCGACTTCCACTCTGGGCAACATTAATGGACTATGTGTGGCAGAGGCCCTTGATCGGCCACGGATTCGACAGCTTCTGGAATGTCTCACGAATCCGCTCGGTCTCGCGGTTTATTGACTGGTCGCCCTCTAGTGCACACTCAATTTATATCGAAACCACGCTCAGCATCGGCTTGATCGGCGCTACGCTGCTGCTGTTGACGATGGCTCAATCCATCTACCAACTGGGCAGACAGTACTTCAAGACGAGTGACGGGGGCATGGCGTTTCTGTTCGGTCTGTTGGTCTATGGTGCGTTTGACGGCCTGCTCGAATCGTTATTCGTCGAGCCTACGTTTATCACAGTCATTGCCGCGACAGGGGTCATGCACATGGCGTTTTCCCAGAAGGAGCCTCAGCAGTCATGACACCGGTCGATATTTCCGTGGTTATTTGCACATATAACCGAGCGACGCTTTTGCGTACCGCCTTGCAGAGTATTCTGAATCTGCGCACTGACGATACGTTTCACTATGAAATCGTGGTCGTTGACAACGGCTGTACAGACGAAACGGAATCTGTCATCTCAACTGCGGCAGAAGACGCATCCGTACTCGTTTGCGGAGTCCGTGAGGACCGACGTGGAGTCGCCGCGGCCAGAAACCGGGGCATCATGGCCGCTCGTGGATCCTGGATCGCCTTTTTCGACGACGACCAGGTTGCCGATCCCGATTGGCTCATCCAACTGTTTGCAGCAGCAAGCCAGTTCGAAACACGATGTGTTGCCGGCGCTGTCCGGCTGCTGCTGCCCGATGACGCCTTGAATCGCCTTGCACCAATCTGTCGTCGATTGCTTGGCGAGTTAGTGCCTGTTGACCAGCCTCAACGACTTGGAAAGTCCATCGGAGCGGGCACCGGCAATTTGCTCGTTCACAAGTCGATCTTCGAGCAAATTGGAACGTTTGACGAATCGTTGCTCCAGGCAGGTGAAGACACCGATATCCTGAATCGCATGCGAGGTTCGGGGATCGAAGGGTGGTTCACACCACTGGCGACTGTCGGCCATGTCGTGCCGCCTCATCGCCTTACGAACGAGTATTTTCGATGGGCTTCGCTCCGTAGCGGGACCTACATCGCTAGACACGACTGGAACCGATGGGGAGCGTTCGGGTTTCCGATAATCTTCGCGGGACGCCTGGCACAAATCTTCCTGCACTTCATTCCCCGATGGATTTGGGGACACATTCGGCACTCGAAGAAAGATATTCAAACGGGCCGGTGCTTGCTGTGGCGTGCTGAAGGGTATATGCGGCTTGTGCTTTCCTGGGTTCACCCTTCACAGACCGCCGCATCAACACTCCAAGCACAGACCGACTTTCGCACCGAACGGGAACGATTCGCGCAAACCATGGATTCCGACTGAACCAACATCGAGCAAATAATGGACGTGACACTCGTTCAGGGAAATCAACTTACCGACGAGCAGATCGGAACGTGGGTCAACTTCGTCGAGACCAATCCGTCGCTGTCCAGTCCGTATTTCCGCCCCGAGTTTACACAAGCGGTTGCCGCTGAACGCCCGGACGTCGAGGTGGCGATCCTGAGAGAGACTGGTGAGATCCGCGGGTTCTTTCCATTTCAGCGACGTTGGAAACGACTCGGCCTGCCGGTCGGGGAACCGCTTTCCGACTTCCAGGGAATTATCGGCCCGGCAGATCTTGCCTTCGCCCCGCGTCAGATCATTCGGGACAGTGGACTGATGACCTGGAGGTTCAACCATCTGGTGACGGAACAAACTCAGTTCCAACCTTTTCATGAGACTGTCTCGCCATCGCTTTTCATCGACTTGTCGACGAGGTTCGACACGTACGAGAACAATCGCCGACAAAAAGGGGCGAAGTTCTTGAGACAACTTCGTCGCAAGAGACGCAAGGCAACGAAGGACATCGGATCTGTTCGCTTTGAGTTTCACACAACGGATGAAAACGTCTTCGCCACTCTTCTCCGTTGGAAAGCGAGTCAGTACATTCGCACAAAACAGTCAAATATCTTGGCGTTCGATTGGATCGTGAACGTATTGCGGCGAATCTGGAAACACGAAGCCGAGGGGTTTTCAGGTAAGCTCTCCTCGCTCTATCTTGGCAATCGTCTGGCCGCCGTGGATTTCAGTATGCGGTCCCACACTGTATTGCATCAATGGTTCCCCGCCTATGACATCAACCTGGCTCGCTACAGCCCCGGAACGATTTGTACACTTGGCGTAATCGAAAATGCCCATCAACACGGCATTCGACGGATTGATTTTGGAACAGGAAACGAATCGCACAAGAAACACTGGACCTCGGAATCAACCGATGTGGCCGAAGGCACAGTGACCTCCGGCCGAAGAGTACAAGCACTATGCAGCACGTACAACGGCGTTCGAGCCACGATGCATCATCCGGTGATTGGTGCCCCGCTCAGGCTGACTGCCAGGGCTACACGATCACTTCGCCGATCGCTTCTCTATCGTTCATGACAAAACGGACCGGGGCTCAGCGGACGTTGACCTATTCGCCCATCAATCTGGCCAATTCCTTGTCCATCGCAGCCATTACGCCATCTTCCGCCTGCTCCGGATCCGCACGAAACAGCACGTTGCCATCCGTGCCGAAGATAAAAAGTGTCGGCGTCATGAACACATCCCGTTGTTCGGCAAACCATGGTGCCAGATAGAGTGGAAACGCGATACGCTCGCCCGCCTGTTTGTAAAACTTCTTACACGCATCAGCCGTCTCGTCCATGCCCATTCCGACGATTTCCACATCCATGCGACGCAAGCTGTCCTGTCGTTCCGTTAATCGAAGTGCCTCGGTGATGCATGGACCACATCCTTCCTGAAACACCTGTACGATGACATATTTCGCATTCACATTCTGAATCGCTTCCCGAAATCCGTCCTCGGTCAACTCAGTGCCGGGTTCGATGGGCCGTTTTTCTGATCGCGCCAGCGCCGGCCTGGCCGGCTGATCGTTCCCAACCGCAGTACGCTCATTGCCCAAATCGGTCACACTATCCGTGTCGGCATTCGAGCGGACGCATCCAGCCAGACACGCAACCAAGATCACAATGTACGTTCCGGCCACAGTATGCACGTTAAACAACATGAGTATCCTTAAGGGGGCCTTTGGTTACAACTAGGGCGTCTAGATCGCTCGACCACGCAGGTAATCGGTGAGCACCCAACCCGGACGAGCCGGAACCATCACGAAGTGCAC
>JAJSAJ010000545.1 GCA_024274855.1 Planctomycetota bacterium
AGCCGAATCGTATCGCCCGGTTTCCAACGGCGGCGAACACTGTGGAACTGAGCGCCGGCCACCGATCGTGCCGGCTGGTCGTTCACGGCGATTTGTGCCTTGGAGCACCAAGCGGGTATCCGTAACCGCACTGCAAAGTCACGTGACTTGGACGGGTCGATGTGAATCAGCACATGGCCCGAGTTTGGGTAGTCCGTTTCTTGCTTGAGGCCAATTTGCAATCCGTCGGCCAACGTTGTCTTCGCCTCGGAGGCTGTGAACAGATTGACCGCTACGCCGTCTTCGGTTCGATAGAAGACCATCGAAGGCAATTCGGCAATGATCCGGCGATAATTGGACGGGCAACAGTAAGTATCGCCCGGATGATAGAGACGCGGGCCTTCCAAGGGCGTGTAGTACCGAACCTTTCGGCCATCGGGCGACTGGGCAGCGAACAACGAGTTGTAGATCATACGCTCCATTAAGTCGCCAAATCGAGCTTCGCCACGTAATTGTAGCAGGCTGGCGAGCAGGCGGACCTGGTACGCAGTGGCACAAGTTTCGGCCAATGCGCCGCGGCCGTCTTGGTCATCCGTCCAAATCTCCCATTGACCACATCCACCGGTGATCGCCGCCCCGTTGCCGTGGGTCATGAACCCGATAGCTCGGTCGCTTGGCTTCAGCAGCCGAGCGTCCGGCTCGATGCGATAAAGTTCAACTTGAGCGAGGCTGCGGCACAGATAGGCGTAAATATGGCCTTCTATCAGAGGGCGTCGGCCCATCTCGATGCCCAGATCCCAACTGGACAAAGCTCGCTCGTTGCGACAGAAGTCGATGTACTTGCGGTCACCGGTCAGACGCCCGAGTGTCAGCATCGCACGCTCCAGACCCGTGACGGCAACATGAGTTGCCACTCCAGTCTGGGATCCCCAGTCCTCCGGGATATTCGGCCAATGGCGAATAATAAAGTCGGCGGCACGACGTGCGGCCTGTAACGAACGTTTGTTTTGGTAATACTCGAAGTCGGTTGCTAAGCCGTAAATCAAATAGCCTATTTCGTGCACGTCCCACAGACTCGTCACTCGGGCGTCTGCCACAAACATCCCTATGTAACCATCTGGTTGTTGAGCTCTGATCACGGTCTCCACCAGATGGTTCTTGAGCAATAGAACGCGTTTATCACCCGAGTAGGCCGCGAATCGAACAGACGCGTCGATCAGCTTGCCCAATCCGATGTACCCACTCTTCTGCGTCTTTTTCAAAAAAGGTTGCAAGAACTCCTGGTCGGCATGCAGCACCATAAGATTGTTGTTTTGCGTGATGTCGATCCGCCGGCCGATTTCGCCATGGACCTTGATTTGCCCCAGCTCTACCGGATTCCACGGTTCGGTAGCCGTGGTTGTTTGGATTTCGAGCACCAAAAGCAGACCAATCGCCGTAAAGACTGCCCGATCGAAGACAGACTGTCCGGTTCGCAGCACAGATAAGAGCGTCATCATTGACCTCGTATGGTTTGGGACGTTTGGAGGCACGCCAGTCAGCCTACAAGCAACGTCTGGCAACTGCGGCACAGCTTTGCTATTAATCCTGACGCGGGTGTCACCCGTATCGCAGCAGGACAGCCCTTTCCGGAATCTACCATACTTCACACCAAGAATCACTCCCGCGCGCCCCGCGTTTACCGACAGGGCCATCGGCCATTTCGGTTCTCGTTCAGACGCGGGGCCTGCAGCGAACCAAGAGATAGAGTAGAATCGGGTAGATCTGTGCCACTAGTTCTTTGTCAAGGCTAAAGATGGGGGTTTGAGAAATTAGCCGTTTTGGCACAGCACTAGCCTCAAGCATCGTTGAGTTATTGACAAAGTTCCCTTGACCAACCGTCACCAGTCGGGCTCTTTGGAAACAGCAGTGAGTAGATAAATCATGTGTGAGGATAATTGTCCTTTCTGTAACGTGGCTCGGGATCGTCTGTTTCACGAGGGTCCTTTGATTCAGGCTCTTTGGGATGTGTTTCCGGTGACGCCCGGCCACGCGCTGTTGATTCCGAAGCGGCATGTTCCGACGTGGTTTGACGCGTCGCCTGAAGAACAGCAGGAACTGATGACCGCCGTGGAGGCGGTCCGAACGATCATTGACCGGAAGTACCATCCTGATGGCTACAACATCGGAGTGAACGTTGGACGTGCCGCGGGGCAAACGGTATTTCACCTCCACATGCACGTGATCCCTCGCTATCAGGGCGACGTGCCTGATCCAACCGGCGGTGTCCTGCACGTGATTCCCAGCAAAGGAAACTATCTGCAGGACCGCTCCGAACCATGAGTGATCGCTTGGCATGTTGTCCGACGGACGCCCACGTCCGTCGTTGAATGGCGTTGGACGTCTTTTTCGCGATTGAACGGACGTAGGCGTCCGTTTGACGAATTGGTTTGCGGCGGCAGAGAACGTCCGTCGGATGAACGGACGTAGGCGTCCGTTTGACGATGGACACTGGGTTCTGGTGTGTCGGCGCTCGCGACCACGTGTTCGCCGATTGACCGCGTTGGTCGAGCGTGCTTATGGCTGCGGAAACTCAATGTATTCGGGTGGGACGTGGGCAGTGAGCCATACGCCGTTTCGGGAAAGAAAAAAAGGTGTGCCGGCAGTAGCCATCTGTTGGGCGCGAATCCGAAGGACGATGGGTTTGCCTCGGCGTTTGCCTACCAAGTGTGCCGTACGTTCGTCCGGTGAAAGATGGACGTACTGCCGCCGACCGGGAACAAGACCTTCTCGCTGAATGCCTGTCAGGAACCGCCGCACCGTTCCGTGGTAAAGCACTTGGGGCGGGGCCTGTGATGTGAGGTCGAGGTCGACTTCGATGGAATGGCCTTGATTAGCTCGGATACGCCGTCCGTCCTCGCTGATCGCGAATCGTTGCTTGTCGTTTTCATGCACCACGCGCATCAGCAGCGTGTGATCCAGTTGTCTGCCGTGCCGCGACGTGGCCTCGATCAGATCCGAGATGTTCGTACAACCGTTCTGATCCAATTGAATGCCGATCGTCTCGGGGTGGTGTCTGAGTACCAGGCTGAGAAACTTGCTGAGAGAAATCAGTTGACGATCCATGACTCCGTATTACTAACCTCAAAGAGAGTTGACTTCGTGACAAAAATTCTGCTGTTGGTCGCGGTAACCTGCAGTGTGTTGTTCGTTATTTAATGTTCGCACTGCCCTGGAGCCTGGGATACTGCCGAGGACAGTTACGCATTTGTCATTTCGCATTGGCTATTTTTCCCCCTCCGTCCCCCACGCCATCTCCCATTTCTCTGTGTCTCCGTGGTTATTTCTCTTCTGCCCTGCGCGGTGGCTTGGAGTTGATTGGCGGCCCTGCCGCCCTGTCGTTTGCCCGCGGCAAACGGCTAACGAATCGGGGCGAACAGAACTTTCAGTCCTTGGGGGGATGTCATTGTTCCTCGACCATAGTGTCCAACTCCCGCGACGATAGCGAACATGTGCCGACCGGCGATCTCCTGGCCATATTTGTACTCCAGATAAGCGGCAAATACCCGCATCCTCTCGAGACGGTGTCGCCCCTGAAGCATGGCACCGCAAGATTTTCCAAGCGTGCTGTCGTTCGCATCGGAGTCTTTGCTTCCGCATAGATAGAAGACCGATCGTTTCGCGTAACGTTTCGCGATTGTCTGGGCGTCGAGGTCCGCGAAGTAGACATAGGGCTTATCTAAGCCGTATCCCCAATTGTTGTATGTGGGGCACGCGGCGACAATCCGCTTCGCGGAAATGGCAAATTGGTTTGGTAACCGTTCACGGCGAGAGTGCGTGGAGGGGTAGTTATCATTGATCATTTGGCGTTTGGCATTGAGTTACACTTTAGCCAAATGGAGAACGTGCGTTGGTCGAGGGACCCCCATGGGCTTGTCCCATGGGTGAATAAGTCTCTCTAGCTAAAAAGCATGTGATGAAACCCCCTTTCCGCTCCCTCCCCGCCGCCTTTG
>JAJSAJ010000546.1 GCA_024274855.1 Planctomycetota bacterium
GAGTTGCGATTTGCGGCCACTGCGAAGCGTCGAGTGGCCGTCGTTTTGGGGCTCGACAAATCAGCGAATTACGTAGTATGGCGAATCGCAGCCGTTTCTCAAAGGGGGGCGGGGCTGGGACTTACGGGTGTGCGGCCGGTTGGTGGGGACCGTTGTGCCTGACGAGCTTCGGAGTATGGTGGCTCCGCTCCATGAAACCGCCTGTTTGGCGGTACTTTCGGCTTGATCCCAATTGTTTCATTCTTGGAACTCCCGAAGCGTTTTCATTGGGCTTCCACGGCAGTGATCCTGTCAGCTGGGCCCATGTAAGGGCGAGCCCTTACGTCTGCCCACATTCATGTCGTAACGATTCGGTCTTCAATGGGGCCGGACAGCGAAACCATATGTCCTTACCCTGAATCACTTAGATTCGCCAATCAATAACTGTCGCACTTTTCCGCGTGCAGACCCCCATGGGCTCGTCCCATGGGTGAATCAGTCTCGCAGCTAAGGAGGCTTGCCGCACGAACGCCCCCCAGTAAACGGGACAACAATTGATCTGCCGATCCTTACCGTGACATATTAACGCGGTTCCGTCATGATCAAGCCAATGTCCGAAATGTGACCACGTCACGATCAAGGCCGTCTTCCACAGGTTGGAACCCGCTGAGTGTGTGACGTAAACTTGATCAAGGCCCTCCAGATGACTAGCTTCGACGCTCGTTACGTTTTTGCCAAAGTTCCAGCGACCAACGGGAGCGGGCGATTGGGGCCCCGAGCGGTCGCTTGGAGTTGGTTGGCGGCCCTACTGCCCTGACGGGGCTTTGGGCGCAGATTGACGACACATGCCTGTCTGGTCGAGATCGCATTACGTGGCATGGCTATGCGCCACCTCGACCGCAAGCAAGGGAAATCCACGGAGATTGTGCATTATGTTGGAACTGTGGAAGATATTGGTTCTCGCAGTTGTTCAGGGCTTTACTGAGTTTCTACCGATCAGCTCCAGCGGCCATTTGGTCGTCCTTTCCTCGCTGATGACGCCGGGCGATCCATCGCAATTGGAGATCAGCGACCTGAGTGTCGTGCTGCATATGGGGACCCTGTTGTCGATTGTGGTCTTTTTTTGGCGTCGGATCTGGGCCCTGCTGGCCGAAGATCGACGGGTGATTCGGCTGTTGATTGTCGGGACGATTCCGGCCGTCGTGATTGGGTTGACGATCGAGCTGACGTGCAAGCACTTGTTGGAAAGCCCGCTTCTGGCTGGCCTGATGTTGCCAGTCACGGGGCTCATCCTTCTTTGGGCCGATCGAGCATCGAGCGGAGTTGGCCGATATGCAGACCTGGACGACCGCCAGTCGCTGTTGATTGGTCTGAGCCAGGCATTTGCCATTTTGCCGGGCATCTCGCGCAGCGGTAGCACGATTTCCGCTGGACTGAGGCTGGGGCTTTCTCCGACGGATGCGGCCACATTCTCGTTCTTGTTGGCGATTCCGGCGATTGGGGGTGCGGGCCTACTGAAGGGACTCGAGGCTGCGAAGGACGGCTTGGCAACGCCATGGCCCCACCTGTTGGCGGGTGGGGTGACGTCGTTTGTCATCGGGTTAGTGGCCCTGTTTTGGTTGATTCAATGGCTGCAACGCGGACGATTAAGGCTATTTGCATGGTGGTGCATTCCGTTGGGCATTGCCGTGACGATCTGGCAGGTCTGGCTGTTGGTTCAGCCAGCTAGTGGATTGTGAGTGACTTGAATCTTGATCTGATTTGCCCAGACCGGGCGGTTCCGGTAGAATAGTGGGATGTATTGGCTTGCAACCTGCCGACTGGTATCGTTTGTCAGGGAGTATGGTATCGTGTTTGTGGTAAGTACTTGCAAGTCAGATTGAATTGCGAGCAGAGAATTGTTGATTCGGGGGCGAATTGGATTCGACCGGATAGCCAGAAGTGAAGGTGGCGTGTCGTGGTTGGTCAGCAGGCCACGTTAAAAGCCGACCAAATTATTTACTTGCCGAGGATAACCTCGTACTGGCTGCGTAGAAACACGTAGCCCCGGTTGATAGCCTTATTCGGAGAGGCTTGAAAACCGGTTGCCAAATCCGGATCGTCGCTAGTCATGTCGAGCACGCTGGCGATTAAACACGTTCTCGGCTAGTCTTGCCCGCAGCCTGTCGATTGGCGTCGAGCGAGGCGAAACACCAAACAATCGACTACACACGTAGAAGCGTTCGCGGAAGTATCTCGGGACGCGGGTTCGATCCCCGCCGCCTCCACTAACCGGGTTGTCGCAACCCGTCTCGATTGCAAACGTGTGGCCTGGAAGCTCGCAGTTTCCAGGCCACACGTTTGCACCACGTATGCACGCTATTGCAAGTTCGCGGCCCATGGGATTTGGATGTGA
>JAJSAJ010000547.1 GCA_024274855.1 Planctomycetota bacterium
AGGCTGCAACTCGCCTGCATGAAGCCGGAATCGCTAGTAATCGCGGGTCAGCATACCGCGGTGAATGTGTTCCTGAGCCTTGTACACACCGCCCGTCAAGCCACGAAAGTGGGGGGTCGGCGAAGTCGCTGAGCTAACCCGTAAGGGAGGCAAGCGCCGAACCGAAACTCCGCGATTGGGACTAAGTCGTAACAAGGTAGCCGTAGGGGAACCTGCGGCTGGATCACCTCCTTTCTAAGGATTTGAGGTCATCGAGTGGCGACATTCGATGATTTATCCGTGGACATAGTTCTCTCGCTTTCAGAGAAATTGATCAGACTTCCTCGGAAGTTCGATCACTGCTAAGTTGAATAAGTAAAGCCTACTCGGGTTTTAGCCTGCTCGAGTGGGCTTTTTTTGCGCGCACTTCCCGGCTGCGGCCAGCCGCCTGTACGCAACACGACCTCCTAGGACGCTGGTACAAACCAACCCCGTTTGCTACGCTCTGGCTGGAAGGTGCCAGCCACCCTATTCAATCCCGAGTGTTTTGCGTACTGTCTTGTTTTTCTGACAGTTTTTTAGGACCGATCGATCCATGAAACAACCGATACCCGGCGTCGTCGACCCGGAAACGAACGAAGTGGAAGTGCAAACCATCTGGCCTTCAATCGCCGGCTACCGATCTGGACAATGGATGGGAAAACTGTTCGCAATCCAATGGCCGAATATCTATATTTTTCGCATGGGCAACCTGTTTGCCTTGCTCTCAATCCCTTACGCGCTGATTCTCTATTTCTATCGCGTCTCGCCAGTTGTCGGGATTCGGTATCGAGTGACCAATCGACGGGTCACGATATGCCGAGGCCTTTCGGCACAAGTTGAGCAGGAAATCAAGCTGAGCGATTTCGACCACATTGAAGTCACGGTCCCCGACGGACTCGCCTGGTATCATGCCGGCGACCTGGTTTTTCAAAAGGACGGCCAGGAAGTGTTTCGTCTGAAAGCCGTCTGCTGGCCCGACGTCTTCGCACACAATTGCATGGGTGTGCGGCAAGCCGTGGTCGGTGTCCAACAAATCCGCGAAAAACAATCGGCATAGCTCGAATATTTTACGAAGAGTCGCGGGTGGGGTTGAGAATCGCGCGCCACCTTGCAGTTGGGCGAGCGCACCAGTTGGCTTGCCGGTAGAAGTTGAGCGCAAGCGGACCAAGCCGTCGCGATGTCGATCGTCAACGTTTTCTGCAACGGAACCTCTCCCCCGGGAAACGTTTGGGAATGGGCACGCTGATTGTCCAGACACCGGCAACCGTCATGGACCAGCTGTCCAATGTGCCGACGGTGCCTTTCACGTCGTCGTACAACTGCAGCGTCCACGTGCCCACCAGCGCCTCACCGACAAAACCAACGTCCACGGCCGAGGGATCACCGGATTCGATTTGGGATAAGACGCGAGTGACGTCGCCGGGCCGCGTTACGGCGTCTACTTCGCAAGTGGAACGATCGGGCCTTGCCAGACACTGCCGCCAAATGTCGTGACCCACATCCGCGCGTCGTTGTTGGGGTCAAACGTGATGCGTTGGATGTTGGAAAACGGCAACTGATCGAACGCTTGCCATGTCCGACCGTCGTCTTGCGATAACCAGAGTCCGGCGCCCGGAGCTTCTTCGGTCAGCGTCATATAAATCCACTCGGCAAAATGGGGATGGAAATAACCGCCGAATGTCTGCCGACCTTGGCGCCCGATTCGTTTCCAGGTCTTGCCGCCATCGGCGGTTCGGTACAGACCACCAGACTTGTCGTTCCAGTCAGAATCACACGTTCCCACCAGGACAATGTCACTGTCGTTCGGGTGCACCGAGAAGTCCTTCGGGTACAGAAACTGCTGAGAACGATTCATTTTCCCCCAATGCTCTCCGCCATCGGTCGAACGATAGAGGCCGACGCCATCGGGCATCAATGGTTTGCGAACGCCGCTCCGTTTCGCGCAAATCATGGCAAACAACGTACCGTCCCGATGAAGAACGACCCGGGAAACGCGCATGTTGCCCGGCACTCCGAGCCCTCGGGTCTTCAGCGCCCAGGTTTTGCCGTCGTCGCTGGATTTGTAGACGCCCCGTCCGAAGACTCCGGCATACAACGTACGGCTTGCCCGAGCACTGGTGAGATCGATCACAATCGACGTGACGGGACTTGGTGGCAATCCGGTTGCCACATGCTGCCACGATGCACCGAAATCGGTTGACTGGCAAACCCCACCCGGCCGATCATGTCCGTGCCTTTCCGAGATAATATTGTCGTTCGGAATATCGTGCACGTTGGAAAACGCTCCGAACATTTTGCCGGGAACATCCGGATCAAAGGCGATTTCATAGCATGTATTCCGCCATGGGGCCCACGTATTCTTGTCCCACCAAATCCAGGTTTTTCCCGCATCGAGTGACCGAGCAAACCCAATGTCCGTATAGGCGATGTAATGGCGATTCGCCTGAAATGGATCGATATAGTAGTTCCACGTTGTCGTCACAACAAGCCCCGTGCACTGCCAGGGACAGCCCGGGGCTGGCTTGTGCCCAACTGCGGGACGTGTATGCCCGTTAAACCAGCTGACGCCGCCGTTGTCGGTAATATGGCACTGACCACGAGCAAGCATCACACGATCTGGATCGGTCTTGCAGATCGCAACACCGAACGGAGTGTCCCCTCCCTTCCAGCTTTGCCCCGTCGAGGCGGTCACATAATTCGGGGCAACGTTGTAACGTTTGAATCGCGGGTCCTCGAAGTACATCGCACGCCACGTTTTCCCACCATCGTCGCTGCGGTAAATCGTATCACTATGTGGTGGTGAGAAACCTGTACTCGTGTTCCACACATAGACGGTCTTCGGTTTGACATCCGTGGTTAGAATCTGCTTGTATTGTGCGATGGGGCCGAACGCCCATTGGCCGGCCGGACGCGTCTCCTTATTGAGCCCGGTACCAATGGCTGATTGCCACGTTGCACCGCGATCATAGGACACGTAGACACCGCCAGCCAGCTTGCCTTCCACCATTTTGCTGCGAACCGTGCAATAGAGTATCGCCGTCTTTTCGCGCATGTCGGACCCTCCGGAGAAACCCTGCAGTTCCGTCCACGGGAGTCCCTTCGTCTTCGTTACCCACGTTCGACCTCGATCGTCCGACTGCCATACACCCAACTTGGTTGCAGCAAACATCAACGAGTGACCGCCGGTCTGATCGAAATGGAAGCCCAAAACGTCGCCACGCGGCCCGTCACAACGGGCCCATTGTCGCCCCGCGTCCAGCGACACGTAACAACGTCCGCTACGCGTGCCGACCAGCATCACGTCAGGTTCCACTGGGTCGATTGCGATTTCTCCGCCAAGTGACTCCTTGAGGTTGCCGATTTCCTGGAATGTCCGCCCACGATCCCGGCTCACGCGCAATCGGCCCCGCGAGGCAGCAAAGATAGTATCCGGTTTCGTTGGATGAAACGCGGGC
>JAJSAJ010000548.1 GCA_024274855.1 Planctomycetota bacterium
GAGGCCCTGGCCAACGCGATATGCCACCGGGACTATCTGATTCCGGGCGGCGCCGTTGCCGTGGCCATGTACGACGATCACCTGGAGATTACGAATCCTGGCGACCTTCACTTCGGCATTACCCCGGAGAAACTGACCAGGCCGCACGAGTCGAAGCCGTGGAACCCGATCATCGCCAACGTGTTTTACCGGGCCGGGATTATTGAACGCTGGGGCAGCGGCACACTGAACATCATTGATTGGTGCGAGGAGAACAATAATCCACCCCCCACGTGGATGGAGCAAGCGGGATCGGTCTATGTGACCTTTCTGCCAGCGGTTTTGCCAGAAACCCCGCAAGTTGGCACCAAGTTGGCACTAAGTCGGCACCAAGTTGATCTTTTGCGGAAATGCCGTGAGGACAGTACGTTAGTGGATCTCATCGTCATCACGGGACGCACTGATCGCACCAAGTTCCGGCAGCAAGTTCTCAACCCCCTGATTGAGGCTGGGTTGATAGCAATGACTATCCCCGATAAGCCTCGGAGCAGCAAGCAGAAATACCGTCTTACCGAAACAGGGCAGAAACTGCTGGCGTCAGACGCGTCGCGGGCTGAATGACAACGAGGTCGTCTGATGGCCCCGTCTGTCAGGCATCCAAGTTTTGCGAGTGCCCTGTCCTACCAGCTACCAACGGCGAGTGTCGAGGTCCTTCACCGTCTCCAGGAGCACAGCGTGGTGCCCCCAGGGGATTTGCCACAGGAGCGAATCGGGAACTGCCGGGATGGACTGCTGCAATTTTGCCACAGCCTGTGGCACTTTTGCGGGCGGAGCCAATTTTGCCACAGCTTGTGGCAAAATTGGGCCGGGCTCGGGATATGCTCGGAAAAAAGCGATCATCCGGCCGATGTTCCGTTCCGAGAACTCAGAAATTGCGGAACTCATTGCAGGATGAAAACAGCTAGGCAATCCAAGGAATCTGTGTCGCGGTCTTCTCGCAAAGCTCAATGGCCGCGTCGAAGAGAGAGGCTCCCGTTACTGCGGCGAACAGGTCGAGCTGGTCACCCTTTCGGCAGCCAGGCTCGCTGCACTGCAATCTCGGCTGCAGCAAGGGCAACACCAGGACTGGTCGAATCCTGGTAACCGTAAACGTTGAGCCCACGGGGTTGTTGTTTCTCGTGGTCAATACCTGGCATGCTTACTCCTTCGCCTCCCAGAGAGTGACGGCCTCTTTTGTAACAGCGGCGAGAAAAGCCTTACTCGAATACTCGTGAAGCCCCCAAAGCTTCTCCGTAAGAACCGAAGAAGTAAAGTCGAATTCGGCCTTTGCGATGTGATCAATATCAAGAACTCGATACGGTTAATCGTTCAGTCCATCAAGATCGATCTGAAGATCAAGTTTTGTGGACGCCAGGTCAGGTGGCATTACGTTCGGACCGGTGTTGTCAAATGAACGCACGAATAGACTCCCGTGCTCTGTCTGGGCCTGGGTAACGAACTGATGTCGCGATTCCTTGGCACCGAGGTCTTTACGCGATAGCCCACGGACGTTTTCGCGCAGAAAGTCTGTTGCCGGCCTGTCTGCTGTTGGCCGAATCAGGTCAACATAGCGAAGGCCGACTTGTTCCGCAAATTTGACGTCGACAGTGCTGCCGATAAGTTCCAGTACTGGAGCAAAGTGCTCGATGAATGGGGGCGGAGGCATTCTGGCAGGACAGTCGCAATTGACACAAGACACGTCCTCATGACGCACTTACGGGCTGGCAGACCAGGGAGCAGACGTCACCGTATCGACGACGCGTTCCGATCCGGAACGGCGGGCCCCCGGATCAAGCTGAATCTGCGTCGGTGTGTCGGCCCGAAGCATGCGAAGAGACTCTGTGGGATCTGCCATCTCAACTGCCGCGGTCTTGATTCACACGGAGAACGCGGAGAGAAATCACTTCCTCAGTTCGATTCCGTTCGAGAACATATAGCGCCGGGGGTTTCTGGAAGGTCACCGACCACCCTGGCGCGGACGGGCCCCGTTTCGATCGAAGAGTGCTTGACATCGGTAGGGCTCCGGCGCCGCCGGCGCTTGCCTCAATGCCAGATCCTCATGGTCGGAGGCGTGCTTGCTCGTGCAGACTGCCGCATCGAGTCCATTGTTCGGACGAAGAGCCTGCGGCGGTGACTTCACAACTCGCGTCGGTCACATCGACCGACCGAAATGTGCGCAGCCAAGACCGTTGATCTGTGTCATCAGACTGGTAACCGTTCACGGAATGTAGGCCACCGGTTTGCTTCCAAGGGGTCAGACCCATTTTCGGCGACAAAATGTGTTCGCGTAAAGAAACGCTTTCTCCGCCGAAAATTGCGTCAGACCCCAGCGGTGTGAACGGCTACTCAGACTGAATGCGCGAGAATGTCGATTCCGAAGCTCCTTGCGATTCACGCTAAGTAGCCAAGGTCTAACCGTCCTGAGTCACAACCGTAAGTCGCTAAGATGAGTGAGGTAATCACATTCAAGCTCGAAGCAACGCGCGTCGGTGTTGACAACCAAGGCGGGAGATGCCGATTGCCGGAGTGCATCCGGCTACGCACACCGACGCATTTGCCGAGCCTTGACGAGGAACGGCAGAAGCTGGGACGTCAAGCACGACGCGGCACATCCACACACATCTTTTCGCAAAGCTCAAACACTGCTTGCTCGACCGGCACGCTGGTTGCCCTTGGAGTCACACGAGGGTTTGAAGCACCGGTAGATGTTGCGGTCGAGGTTGACCGAAAAGACCCGGCTTTGGAAGACAGCAGTTCCTGGTGTAACCCTTGAATCTCGAACCCTCCCTTTGTAGGTTGTATTTCCAGGCCTGAAATCAAGTTTCCTATCTGCTGTGGACGTTCACCATCACGAATCGCATACTCATCATCCTTGTTGCGTTTATTGCGTTAGGGTTGCCGTGCGCGGGCTTGCGCGCAGCCGAATCCACGCCGGGCGACCGCAACCTCAAGATTAACCAGATCTATCCGCGGGACGTGTTCTACCACAACGGCAAGGGTGGACGCGTGCTGGATGTCACCAAGCCACCGTTCAATGCCATGGGCGACGGCGTGACTGACGACACGCAGGCGCTCATTGCTGCAATGCGATTCGTACGCGAACACTACGAACCTCTCGAGGGGAAAGGGGTAGGTTCGGTCGTCGGTCAGAAATGGGGCTCGACCTGCTCCCGCAAGCTGCATGGAACCTGGATAATCTATCTTCCGGAGGGAGAATATATTGTCAGTGACACGGTCAGCCAGGGCTGGCCAGCGCACGCAATCAACATTCTCGGCGGCTGGTGGAATGTTAACCGACTGCTTGTGGATTCCGCGGAGCACGAAAAACTCCTGGACCCCGATCGTTACACACGGGGAATGTTTGGAGACGCTGTGGTTTATGCGGAGGAAAACTACGGTATCCATATCGTTGGCCAAAGCCGAGCGAAAACGATCATACGGCTGCTCGATTCCAGTCCGGGGTACGGCGAAGGTTCCGGAAAAGCGGTCATTGCCTTCTATCTGTTGCAACGAGGTTCCAATATCAATGCGGGGAATTTTATCCGGAATGTCACAATCCAAACTGGAAAAGGCAATCCCGGCGCGGTTGGATTGAAATGGAACTCATCCAACTGGGGTGGCGTCCGCAATGTGGCGATTCAATCTGCCGATGGTCGCGGACGAGCGGGACTGATGATGGACCGCAACAATGCGTTGGGATACCACCATGATATCGTTGTGGATGGCTTCGATGTCGGTATCGAACTGACTGCGGGGAGGGAGACATCGGTTGCCATGGAGTACGCGCCGCTCTCTAATCAGCGTGAGACAGCGATTCGAGTTGGCGGCGGGCTGCGCGATTCTCTGAGCGCTCGCAAACTTCTGGTGAATCATGCTCCTGTTGCCTTGCGGATCGGTCCAGCTGCTCAGGTGGTGCTGCTCGACAGCAAACTGACTACCATCCATGCGCATGGTGCCGCTCTGGTTCTGGAACGTGGCGCTCACTTTTTCGGGCGGAGTATCGAGCTATCGGGGTACAAAGGTGCGGTGTTCAAGCAAGGCCAGTCGGTTTTGGATACGGAGTTCATTGATGAGTATGTTTCGGACGAACCGGTCAACGTGCACAAGAATTCGTCGGTACGATCGTTGCGATTGCCGATCAAGGATTCGCCCCTTGTTTTGCCGGAGCAGGACTTGTCGAAATGGGCCAGTGTGGATGGCTTCGGGGCTGTGGGAGACGGGATGACCGATGACACGGCGGCCATTCAGCGGGCGATGAACTCGGGAAAGCCGGTCGTCTTTTTCCCAAAGGGCAGCTACGTGATCAACGGCACCGTGGATATCCCCGCCACGGTAAATGAAGTCTCATTTCTGTGGGCCAGCATTTACCGTTCGAAAGCAAACGAATCGGACGGGCCGGGGCTGTTCCGGGTAGCCGAACCGTCAGGACAGCCTCTGATGCTGCACGCGACGGTGAATGCCGGCGGAGTGTTCCTCGATCACGACGCCAGCCGTCCAGTAGTGCTGCAGGATACGGTCACGGTATTCCATCATATCCGACAGTACGCGATGGGCTCGGAAATGCTGTTCCCGGGTCCGGCGGCGCAGAACACGAGCATCTGGCGGCTGTATCGCAATACGCGTCCCGATGGAGCCGCAAAAGAGGTGTTTGCCAACAATGCCATGTTCTTTGCCGTTGGCGGTGCAAAAGGAAACCTAGCCGTTGAAAACGTGCACGCCTGGGTGCGTATGGGAGACAACGAACATGTACCCGGAGCCCAATTAGCCTTTCGCCGATCGGATGCGTGGATCTTCGGCTTCAAGTCGGAAAACGCCGACACGCTCTTTCAGGCAACGGACCACTCGCGCGTCGAGGTGCTGGGCGGCACTTTCTTGAACTGGAAACCTCGGAAGGGCCCGGTGATCGTCTCGCGCGATTCGTTTGTTTCCATGCTGTTCTTCATGTGGACGGTGGTCCCTGAAACAATCTTGCAGAACGAAGTCAATGGCATGAAAAGCACTTTACCTGCCAGTCGATTCCCAATGTTCGGCTGTGCCAACGACGTCATCGTGCCACTTCTGGTGAACTTCGCGCCCATGGCCTCAACCGGGCCACCGGCCACCACGCAGCAACCGGAAAGTCCACTTCGGTAGGTTCGGATGGCCATTCAGGTTTTTTATACTTGAATGATGAAAGTTTCGAACACGCCATAATCGCTGTTGTATTCGTTTCGTTTTAACAACTGGTCGAAAGAGGACTGAGTTTCCATGGTCGTGACTCGACACATTTTCCACGCAGGTTGCCACCCAAAATCTTGTTTGGAGCTGACGCCGGTATTTATTAGATTCAACGATGTTTGAACTTAGTAGCACAGAGAGCACCGAGGAGAAAGGCGGAAGTATCGAGGCGATTGTTGCTATAAGAGGGCGCGGCGATGTTGTAAACCCGTTCGCAGCCCTTCCTGTATGTTTCCGGCTCGTCCTTATTTAGGAGGTGACAGATTATGCCAGAAGAATTCACGCCAGTTGTGGGGATCAACAAGGCAAGGTTTGAGAAGACAGATGGGCTAACTACATTCAGAGTTTGCGGACTCGGTTTGTCCGGAGCTTTACTGGCCGAAAACGGGGCGATCATATCGAAAGTAGGGGGCCAGGAGTTCGAGTGGGATCGTCAGCAGCTAAGCATCTCGGATCGGTCGTCATACGGAGATTGGATCGAAGTGACTGGGAAGATCCCGGACGGGGTGTTTGATGCTGTGGAGGCGAACAGACCGACGACCGGGGACCTGACGATAACACTCACTATTCCTGTGGTTCCCCCACCGCCACCTCCCCCGCCGCCGCCAGACTCAGAGTCGCAGGAAGGCCAGGAAGCGTCGTCACAATTGTATTCGCTGGAAAACCGGGTGCAGTACGTCATCCCGGAATGACCCGGCTCGTGGCGATGGCAGAACGCGATCACGGTTGAAGCTGTTTTCGCAACAGGTTCAGCTCGACAATCTCTCTCGTAAGTTCGGGATTGGATGGGTTGCGTGTGCGGGCGATTTTGCCAAGCTGCATGGCCGCGCCAACGTCCTGGCTCGCTTCGCCTTTTTCCCCGTTTGCCAAATGGACTTGGGCGCGCAGATGGATTGCCTGGATCAGTGGCAGGCGGTAGATGGCCGCTCCGTGTGCATTGTCGTTCAGTTGTTCGAGTGCCTTGACAGCCTGTTCGGCGTGGGAGATCGCGTCGTCCAGTTGTTTGCTTTCCAATGCCAATTGTCCGCGCAGAGTATGGGCCACAGCCAGGTGACGCTGAAAACTGGCCACGGACGGTTGTTCCGTGGTCAGTTCGGTGAGTGAGCGGAGTGGTTCATCGAGCGTCTGCTTTGCGGCGTCTTGTTTGCCTTGTTCCGCCAGAAGCGTGGCCTGTTCCAGCAGTGCCCATGCCAGGGTGAAGCGGAGGTTAACGTCTCGGGGGCTCAGTTTCAGATTCTCACGGCCGCGTCGAACGCTCTGGTTCAGCGCGAGTTCGGCCCGTTCTAACTGTCCAGCCAACCCGGCGATTCTGCCCAATTGGTTCAGTGCAAAAACGCTCAGTAGTCGGCTGAAGATATCGGCTGGAGCGTTATCGGCCCGAGTGCAGAGCGTATCGGCAGCCTGCTGTTCCATATCGAGTGCCTTGGGATAGTTGCCCAGACTAGCCAGGACCTCGCCAAAGTCAATTTGAATACGAGCGAGCGTCTTGCGCGGATCTATCGAATAGGGGTTTGCGTCGCGCATCTGCGTGGCGATGGCATAGGCCCGCTCGTGCCTTACCAGTACGTTTCCGATTCCAAGTGCCAGGGACGCGGCGACCAACAGAGCGGCAACGACGGCCACGGCCATTCGGTGATGCCGCGTCCAACGCTGCAGCTTACCACGCAGCGGTTCTCGGTATGCGGAGACCGGCTCGTCGGCCAGCCAGCGCTCTACATCTTCGACGATGGCGCGAGGCGAATCGTAACGATCGTCGAGTCTCCTTGCCATGGCCTTCAAGCAGATCGCCTCGAGCGCGGGAGCCACGCGTGGATTGACCTGTCGCGGCGAGGGGAAATCGCCGCGTGTCGTCTTCGTCAAGACTTCGTCTCGAGTCTGGCCATCGATCGGTGACTTGCCGGTCAATAACGACAACAGGGTTGCACCGAGGCTATAAACGTCTGTTTTGGGGCCAAGTAAATCCAACCGGCCCAGAGCTTGCTCGGGACTCATAAACTGTGGCGTCCCGACGGCGGCTCCCATCTGAGTCAAGTCTTGACTGCCGCCGGAACCAGGCACGATTCTCGGCTCCGTATCGATATTCAGCGTCTCGCCGGACTCGACCACTTTGGCCAATCCCCAGTCGACGACCAGTGTTTCGCCATAACGGCCTAGCATAACATTTCCGGGCTTCAGGTCGCGGTGCAGGACGCCTCGACTGTGCGCGTATTCCACGGCGTTACAGATGTCAATGAAACGTCGCAACAGGCTGCGCAACGCCAAATCCATCTCGCCCGCACTGCCCGGTTTTTCAAACGTGGTGTGGTAACCGGCGATTGCTTTTTGCATGCTTTCGCCACGGATCAACCGCATCGCATAATACGGGCGTCCATCGTCGAATTGTCCGAGCCCGTAGCCGGGCACGACTCCGGGATGCTCTAGTCTGCCGGTAATCTCGGCTTCGGCAAGGAAGCGAACGCGAGCGTGAGCATCCTTGCTCAGGCTGTCCCGGATTTCCTTCAAGGCCACTTCGCGGTTCAGTTCCTGATCGAAGGCAACGGAGACTTTCCCAAGTCCGCCTTGTGCATGGGGCCTTAGAATTCGGAAACGTCCACCTTCGGAGGTCAAATCCCCGACCGGGATCGTCTCGGGCAACGACGAATCACAGAGCCGGGTTGCACTGAGTTCGGTGTTTGGGTGAATCCCAATCCGTTGAAATAGATTCCCCAGGGAATACTCAGAAGGCAAGGAGGTGAGGGTCTGTGTTGCGGTGCCGCCATGCAGTTCGATCTGACGGTCGACTAGCGGTTCGAGCAGCATACGGTCGTGGGCTGACAGAACACCTTGCTGAACGAGGAAGTCGCCCAAAGGGCCAGACCGATTCGCTGTCCAGGACGTGACCGCGGCCGTCAACTGCTGCGGGTCCAGCAGGCCAATCAGCACTGCTAACAGGCCAAGCAATAGGTCACGGTCCTCGGTTGATCCGGCCATGGCACAGCCCTCTGAGGCAGATTCCCTAGCTTCGTGTCTGAAGTTCAATGGAGGCGTCTGCTGTGAAATAGACGTTCAAAACTAGAATCCTACACGTAATCCGGTCAGATTCCACGCGATCGCGCCACTTTTCACATTTTTATCCGTGCCATTGGTTTGGGACTCTTGCCCACCGGACAGAAACTCGGGTACACTTGTTCTTTTCCCACGCATGACCATCGGAATGCGAACCGGGGATTTGCGAGTTGCCACATGACCACCTACGGGAGAAAGACGCATGGCGGATAAGCAAATGAGCTGGTATCAGGGGCTGACCAAGTACCAGTGGTGGGTTTTGGTTATCGGTGTCATGGCGTGGACGTTTGACTGTATGGACCAACGGTTGTTTGTTCTGTCACGTGCCCCGGCCGTCAAGGAACTGATGGGGTGGAATGAGCGCGAAATTGAGCTGGTGCCCCAAATTACGAAAGATGCGGCGAAAGCGGTCGACGCGGAGATCGCCGCGGGCAAGTTGACCGCCGAACAATGCGACAAGGAGGTGGAACGTCGCGTTGTTGAAGAGACGCAGAACGTCTTCAACGATGTGGCGGCAAAATTCGGCAACATCGTAACGGCGCTGATGATTGTGGGGTGGGCGGTTGGAGGGTTCTTCTTCGGTGTGTACGGCGATCGATTGGGACGTGTAAAGACCCTGTCGATGGCGATCGGAGTCTATTCGATTTTTACCGGCCTATCGGGATTTTCCGTTGGATTATGGGATTTCTGTACATACCGATTTCTGATGGGATGTGGGATCGGGGGGGCATTTGCGACATCCGCGACCCTGATCGCCGAGACGATGCCCACTCGGTCACGGGCTGCGGCGCTTGGCGTCTTTCAGGCGTTGTCGGCGCTGGGTAACATTGCAGGCTCGGCCATTGCGAGGTTCCTTGTGTCGCCCGACCTCAAGACAAATCTGTTTGGCCTGCTGGGCGAACACTCGATTTCGGGTTGGCGCATTCTGTTCATGCTGGGGGTCATTCCGGCCATCCTGGTTGTCATCATCATGCGATCGATCCACGAGCCGGATGCGTGGAAGGAGGCACAGAACACGGCGTCGGACAATTTGGGGCGCCAGCTCGGAGACCTGCGAAGTCTGTTCGGGACACAGCGTTGGCGGCGTAACATGTTGGTCGGTTTGGGCTTGGCCGTTGTCGGTGTGATCGGCCTTTGGGGGGTCGGGTTTTATACGCCTGAGCTGGTTGACGCGGTGCTGGAAGGCCAGTCGACGATCGAGAAGAGCAATGTGAAGGCGATGGGGACGCTCTTGCAAGATGTCGGGGCCCTATGTGGGATGTTGGCATTCACCTATGTGGCGACGCGAATTGGGCGCCGAATTGCCTTTGGCGGGGCAATGATTTTTGCCTGGCTCGTTGTCACGGGTGTCTTCCTGTTCCTCAATTCGGCCTGGCAAGCCTACGTACTGTTTCCCATATTGGGTTTTGCGACGCTCAGTCTGTTCGGTGGCTATTCGATCTATTTCCCCGAGCTGTTTCCAACACGGCTACGGGCCAGCGGGGTGGGATTCTGCTACAACGTCGGACGTATCCTTGCGGCCGCCGTTATTCTGTTCAAGATCCCGATCCGAGATGCGATGAACGCGGTGACTGGTGCCGGCAATACCGAGGTGTTTCGGTACGTCTCGGTTGTGCTCGCTAGTGTCTATCTGTTCGGACTGGTGATCCTGATCTGGGCACCGGAAACTAAGGACAAGCCGCTACCGACCGAGGATTAGGCTGCGATAGTTAGGATCGGCAGAGCAATGGTTGTCGCGTTTACTGGGGGGCGTTCGTGCGGCGGTCCTCCTTAGCTGCGAGCCTGATTCACCCATGGGGGTCTGTACGCGTGTGTTGCTGTAACTGTAACGCTTGGCCCGTCTCTCACGCGGTCTTTGGCTGCTCAATCGGCCGCGACTAGCCGCTCACTTGTTCTATTCACTACAATCGGACTGGCATTTGGCTTGTCTGTTTGTTCGCCGGCTGTTTCCGCAACCTATCCTTTCTCTATGTTGGCGCATTCGCTTCAGCGCGAAGTGCGGTGGGCGGCGTAGCTGTTTGCCCCTGTCTCCAACCTCCCTCAGAGGCCAGCCGGCCGATCGGTGTTCCGTTATTTCCGATGACGGTCCTGTCGCAGAGCAAAGCTCCGGACGGATCCGTCCACCGAAAACGAATCAAGCAAACAATCAAACAAACTGAACCTCGCTTTGGCTCGAGCCGAAAAGGCTCGCAGCCTGAACTTGCCACGAAGGAAGAATACCGTGATGAACTGGAAAGTTTCAATCGGCTGGAATCGATCGCTCAACACGCTGTTTGCAGGCTTGATGGGAACGCTATTGCTGGTGATTGGGTTGATTATCGGAGCGACCTTGTGGGTCGTTGGCCAGCAGAAGGCAGACGGGTTGGTCATCAACCTCTCTGGTCGCCAACGAATGCTGACACAGAAGTTCACGAAGGAAGTTCTTTACGAGGCGTCGAGCGGACGGCTTCGGATGGGTGCGAACGACGCCAAATCCGACCGCCTTTCCGCGAAGACGTGCCAACTCTTTGAAAAGACGCTCAATGGGCTGATAAACGGTGGTGAAACCTACTCCGACCTGGGAATGACAAAGCCGATCAGCATTCCTGCGACCGGCTCGGCGGCGATTCAGAGTCAGTTAGCGGAGGTCGAGAGCATCTGGACCTCGCTGCGACAAGCTGCGGACGGTTTGCTATCCGAGCAATCCGATTCGCCGGCCTACCGCACGCACCTGGACGCGCTATGGAGTTTGAACGTGAAGTGCTTGAAAGCGATGAACAAGGCGGTCGGAATGTATCAGGGGCAATCGGATGCCAAAGTGGCAAGGCTTCGGTCGATCCAATATGTGCTTGGGACCACAGCCTTGGTCTTGTTTTGTGCTATCAGTTTATATGTTCGCCGCAAGATTGTGCAGCCATTGACAGCTGCGTTGACAGTTGCCAACGCCGTTGCGGCCGGCGACCTGACCCAAACATGTCCCGTCACGGCTCGCCACGAGGTTGGACTGCTTTCTGCCGCACTGAATACGATGTGTGCCGACCTGAAACGGATGGTCGGAAAGATTCTTGAAAACTCTCAGAGCCTCGAAGGTTCCGCCTCGGAACTCGGTTCGACCGCGGAGAAACTCAATAGTGGAGCAAACCAAACCACACAGCAATCGGCAACGGTTGCGGCCGCGGCCGAGGAGATGTCGGTCAATATGGCGAACATGGCCAATTCGACCGCGTTGATGTCGGGTAATGTTAAAACCGTATCGACTTCTGTCGACGAGATGACAGCGGCGATTAGCGAAGTGGCCCAAAGTGCGGAGCAGGCAGCGACCCTGGCCCACAATGCGGCCAAACTAGCAGAGACGAGCAATGGAAAGATATCCCATCTCGGTGCGGCGGCAGATGAGATTGGAAAAGTAATCGAGGTGATTCAGGACATCGCCGAACAGACGAACCTGCTCGCGTTGAATGCCACGATTGAAGCTGCTCGAGCTGGTGATGCGGGCAAAGGTTTTGCTGTTGTTGCCACCGAGGTGAAAGAACTCGCTCGCCAGACGGCTGACGCCACCGAGGATATCCGGAAGCGAATCGAGAGTATCCAGCAATCGACCAACGCGGCCGTCCAATCGATAAGCGAAATTGCTGCGGAGGTTGGGAAGGTTAACGATGCATCGCGAACGATTGCCGCGGCGGTCGAGGAACAGAGCATCACCACGCGACAAATCGCTCAAAACGTGGCTCAGGCCGCCAATGGCACCGAAAGCGTCTCGCTAGGTGTTGCCGAAACGGCCGCCGCAACTCGGGAAGTGACCGAGAACATTACCAAGGTTGACGAAAACGCTAAACGGACGTGCGATGATGCGAAACGGACTCAGGCGGCCAGCGAGACGATGGCAAGCTTGGCCGGAGAACTGCAATCACTGGTCGGCGGATTCCGCGTGTGAGCAACGCCCTGGTCGACTTCTTGCTTTTCGACAATTGTGGATGACTTCGTCAGAGGTAACCGTTTTGCCGTAACCGTTCACGGAATGTAGGCCACCGGTTTGCTTCCAAGGGGTCAGACCCATTTTCGGCGACAAAATGTGTTCGCGTAAAGAAACGCTTTCTCCGCCGAAAATTGCGTCAGACCCCAGCGGCGTGAACGGCTACGTTCTGCCGCGTGGCAAGCGGTGCGGTGGGACCGAATCGGGAACGCGGAGGTCGGTGCACTGAGGCCAGAACCGCACAACTTGTTACGCCTCATGCGGTTTCATTCCCCATTCCGTAACACTCTAGGGGGAATAATCAACTCCGTTGCGATATCTAGGTCTATAGTGTGGACTCTGAAGTGAATCGCCCCGACCAGTGTGTTTGCCGCGGGGGGGTATGTGGGCAGTCATGTGGCTGGAGCAAAGCAATGCTAGTTGTCCAGGATTGGGTGCTCTTCCTGGGGCATCTCGGCTTGATTCTATTCAATATGACCGGGTGGATTTGGAGACGAACGCGGTTGCTGCACCTGCTAACCATGGGTCTGACAGCCTTCTCCTGGTTCGTGCTGGGAGCCCTTTACGGATGGGGATACTGCGTCTGCACAGACTATCACGCCCACATTCTCAGGCAATTGGGTGATCCTGATGCGGGTCTATCGTTCATTCAACTGTTGTTGAAGCGTATATTCGGTATTTCGGCAAGCCAAGCGGTGGCCGATAATCTGGCGGTGTCTGTGTTTGCGATGATCATAATCGCAACGAGTGTCGTCTGGGGCCGCGAGTGGTGTCGGCATAGGAAGCGGGCACAGCATCTGGCGGGGTGAGTCTTGATGCGGGCGCGACGCGGAGGATGTCGGGATATAAGCGATGTGAGCAGGCACTCTATTTCGCCCGTTTGAGCTTCCGGGCGCTGTCCCAAGTGCAAGTGAGTCAGGTTCTTCAGAAGCCGCTGGGGCACTGAAGTTAGGACGATCTTCGGGCCAAACAGCCCAACTTTTGGTTTGTAATGTCCCTCGATTTGAGGCTCAAAAAGGGGCACATTTCATGGCCGCGGCCGCCTTGCGCCCTGGGAACGTCATTTTTCCGTGATATAATGACAGCTCTTGATGAGTGCTCTGCGGCGGGCGGCGAAGCGCCACTGCGACGAGTGTCTCGTCCACACACCCACTCTGGCAACCTACCCAATACGGCCGCTCGTTTGTCCTTTCAGTGGTTAGAACGGACATGCTCGTGGATTCGGCACCGGCGTTGGCCGCATTTCGAGCAGTGCTTGTCGGGCCACGCGAACAACCAACAGCTATTTCTTACCTCCAACAGGGAGTTCCATAATGTCAAGACAGACGGAACGATTTAATCGGCGGCAGTTCGTGAAAACCATTGCCGGAGCCGGCGCGCTGCTGGCGATTCCGCAAGTGATTCCAGGCTCGGCGTTGGGGAAGAACAGTACCGTTGCTCCTTCCAACCGAATTGTGTTGGGAGGAATCGGGATTGGGCATCGAGGAACTTATGATCTGGGGTGTTTCCTGCAACAGCCGGATGTCCAGTTCGTCGCCGTGTGTGACATTAAAGAAGCTCGTCGTGTGGCGGTCAAGAAGATCGCGGACCAGAAGTATGGCAACAGCGACTGCGATACGTACCGCGATTTTCATGAGCTGTTACGGCGCTACGATATTGATGCGGTGCTGATCGCGACCGGCCCGAACTGGCACGTAACGGCGGCCACCTACGCGGCTCGAGCCGGCAAGGACATGTACTGTGAGAAGCCATGCACCAAGAACATTTCGCAGAGTTTACTGCTGGCGGAAACGATGAGTCGGTGCGGTCGTGTATTCCAGGCCGGTACACAACGCCGAAACCTGCCGCATTTTGCGTTCGCTTGTGAATTAGCGCGTACCGGACGGCTCGGGAAGCTTCGCCGAGTGTACGCGCATCCGATGGGGATGACTGCAAAAATAAGTGGTTGGCTCCCACCGGAAGACGCGCCCCCGATCGAGAAAATCGACTGGGACAGGTACCTCGGTCCCGCGGCCTGGCGCCCGTTCAACAAGGTGATGCTGAACGGCTTTAATTTTGAAAAAGGGGGCGGCTTCATGGGCTGTTTCGCGGAGAATGGGCGGTTTATTGGCGGGGGCGTTCTGGAATGGGGCTCGCACTGCGTCGACCTGTGCCAGTGGGCGGCCAATGCCGACGATACCGCACCGGTAGAATACAACCCACCAGGAAATGGAGAAATGGTTGCTAAATACGCGGACGGTGTCGAATTGATTCTGCGCGAAAAAGGCTGGCTGCCACTCGGTTCCTGCCCGGTCCGGTTCGAGGGGGATGACGGCTGGGTGGAAACGGGCGATAGCGGAAAACTTAAACTCAGTTCACCGGCTCTGTTGGCCGGAAGAAAGGTTGAGGAAATAGGCGGCTATCCCGCGACATTCCATGTACGTGATTTCCTGGACTGTGTGAAGACACGCGGCTTGCCGAAGGGCAACGCCCACACGGCGTGTAACGCGCACATCGCTTGCCATGCAGCCAACATCGCCCTGTTCCTCGATCGAAAAGTTCAATTCGATCCAGTGAAACACGAGTTTCTTAATGACGAGCAGGCGAATCGTATGCGTAGCGAAGCACTTCGTGAGCCCTGGCGACTGTAGAGCATCGTATGGTAACTTCAGCTGGCCGTTGGATGTCTTGCAAGTGACCAGCGGCAGCGGACGATACCCGGGTGCTGTTCCAATTGGGTTCGTGGCGATGCGGCCTTGAAATTAGACAGTTGATGTACCAACCGACGAGACTTCTCGATTTAATAGAAGGACAAAACGATGATCCGTTTCAGATCCCCTTTGCTGGCTGCCGCAGTCGTGGCGGCGATATCGATGTTGGTGGCCACGGCTCGTTCGGTCGCAGAAGACGAACAGCCGTTGATCAAGTTATTGCAATCGGATGCGCCGAAGGCAGAAAAGGCGATTACTTGCAAGAAGTTGGCTGTCTGGGGCAGCGCGAAGGCGGTTCCTGCTTTGGCGGCCCTGTTGCCCGACCCCGAGTTGTCATCATGGGCTCGTATTGCCTTGGAAGCCATTCCCGACGCGTCGGCCGGCAAGGCGCTGCGTGATGCGATGGACAAGGTCAAGGGTCGCACGTTGATCGGTGTGGTCAATTCCCTTGCGGTTCGACGGGATGTCGATGCGGTTGATGGGCTTATACAGTTGATGAGAGGATCGGATCCCGAAGTCGCTTCGGCGGCGGCAGCCGGCTTAGGGCGGATCGGCAACGAAGCCGCGACCGCCGCGCTGCGGCAATCGCTGGCTGACGCGCCCGGCACCGTTCGTTCAGCCGTGGCGGAAGGGTGTATCCTGTGCGCTGAAAAACTCTTGGCTGGTGGCCATGCGGACGAGGCCGGTAAATTGTACGCCGCAGTTCGCGCGGCTGACGTCCCGAAGCAACGGGTTGTCGAGGCAACGCGCGGCGCCATCCTTGCTCAAGGAACCGATGGGGTTCCGCTGTTGATTGAGCAGCTGAACTCCGATGACAAGGTGATGGTCGCGCTCGGATTGACGACGGCTCGCGAGCTTTAGGGGGCAGGCGTGTCGCGAAAGCTGGTGACCGCACTGAGTGACATCAGCCCCGAGTTGCGCCCCTTGCTGATTCTGGCGTTAGCGGACCGTGGTGATGCCGAAGCAATGCCTACCATGCTCGATGCAGCCAAGACCGGACCTGTGTCCGTTCGGATTGCGGCGCTTAAAGTGCTCAAGAGTCTGGCAGATGCTTCATGTCTTCCTGTGTTGATAAGCATCGCCGCGGAGAACGATGGCGAAGTTGCCCAAGCGGCCAAGGCAACGCTGAAAAGCCTGCCTGGCCAGGGTGTCAACGCTGACTTGGTTGCACGCCTGGGAAATGCTGGAGCTGCCGAACGTTTGGTGCTGATCGAGCTGATTGGGATGCGACGCATCGACGCCGTGGCACCCCTGTTGAAGGCAGCTGATGATGCGGATGGGAAGGTTCGCGCGGTGGCGATCGCGGCTCTGGGCGAGGTGGCCAAGCTGGATAATGTACCGCTATTGATCGCTCGTGTCGTTAGCCCGCCGCATGACGAAGATGCACCGATCGCACTCAAGGCACTTCAGGCCGCGTGCGTTCGCATGCCCCAGCGCGAAGCATGTGCCGAAAAACTCGGCGCGGCGTTGGCCGACGCCCCCGGAGGCGCCAAGGTTGCTATCCTGGAGACGCTGACCCAGATGGGCGGTAAGAAGGCCGTTCAGATTGTCGGCGAAGCTGCACAGTCGGATGATGTCCGGCTGCAAGATACGGCCACACGGCTCTTGGGGGTATGGATGTCGGTGGATGCCGGACCGGTACTGTTGCAATTGGCAAAAACACCCGATCACCCGTACAAATATCGGGCGATGAGCGGCTACATTCGCTTGGCTCGCCAATTCCTGATGCCCGATTCACAGCGTGCCGCCATGTGTCGCAGTGCCTTGGAAGCTGCCGGACGCGAGAAGGAACGCAAGAGGGTACTGGAGGTTATTGAGCGATATCCGAGCGTCGATATGTTGCGTATGGCGGTCGAAACAGCGAAGAACCCCAAGCTCAAGGACGACGCGACCGCTGCCGCCCTTGTCGTTGCAAAGAAAATCGGGGGCGCCGCTCCCGAGGTACTTATTGCGCAAGTGGTCCGCGAGCCGGCGAAAATCGAGATTCTCAAGGCAGAGTACGGAGTTGGGAAAAAACGGAAGAACGTCACCAAAATCCTGCGCCGTTTCGTGCGAGGCTTTCCTTTGATTGTCGTGTCGCCAAGAGGGTACAACGAGGCGTTTGGTGGCGACCCTGCACCGAACGTAACTAAGAAACTGACCGTACGCTATAAAATGAACGGCAAAGTAGGTGAAGCAGAATTCGGTGAAAACGCCACGATTATCCTACCGGTGCCGAAGTAAGCCCCCAGCGTTGCAGAGTAACCGTTCACGGCGAGAGTGCGTGGAGGGGCATTTGTCATTTGTCA
>JAJSAJ010000549.1 GCA_024274855.1 Planctomycetota bacterium
GTTGAGCATTTTCACCCGGCCCTGCTGCAATCGCTCGCACACATTGTGATGAACCGTAAAGAAGTCGGAACCCTGGTCGAGGTAGACAGCCGCCATGGGGTATTGCAGTGCCCAGGGCGACGCTTTCATATCGTGGATATAGTTGTAGGCAATCTCCGAATCGGGCTGGGGCGACAACGTGTAAATCGCCGCCCCGTCGCACAGCATCGTCATCACGTTGTGTAGCTCGTTGTAACGGATTTTGTTTCCCTTCATCGGTGTAATAACGCTGTGCCAACCCCAGCCGATGCTGATACCCGAGTAGGGAGTGTCGGCAATCTCGTTGTGCTCGATCGTTGCCTGTTGGGGATAGCCACAAGCAACGGCCACACAACCATAATAGTCGCGTCCCACACCGGCAATATAGTTGTTGCGAATCACATCGTTGCGGCACACCTGTCGGGCATCATTGGGAAGGTACGGCACTGAGGCGTCCGTATCCTCGTCGGCAAACCAGGCAAGCTGAATGCCGTTGCCGGAAACCTCTCGAAATACATTGCCCACCACCTCGATCTGGCTGGCTCCGAAATGCAAATCGAGCGCACATGCCCCCATGTCGCGAAACACATTGCGTTGGAACGTGACGTGATCGGCCGCGGCCACGTACACGGCTGCCGGCGGGCGGAAACAGTATTGCTTGTTAAAATGCTTGACCTCCCGATTGTACATGCCGGCCTGCATGTCGAGCTCCCCTTGTCGGCAAGGCACCGTCCAGTTGCTGTGCTCGAAAGTCAAACCGTGGAACGCGAGGTGGCTCACGGGATCGTCGAGTGTGCCTTCGATTTTCACCAGAGTCTCCACCGCAGGGGCAATCACCGTCGTCTGCGCCATATCGACACCAGCCGACGGTTTGTAGTAGAGCACGTCGGCGTCGGTATCGAGGTACCATTCGCCTTCGCCATCGAGCATCTCGTAAGCGTTTTCGAAGTGGAATGTCTGCCCGGCTTTTTTCGGCGGATAGGGCCGTTTGAAAATCAGGTCGCGTTCCGGGTTCTGCAGGGTCAGGGCGGCCATGCCGTCGGCGATCGTGTAGCTATCCAATCGCATGATCGACTCCGCCCAGAAGAGCTGGACAATGATTTCCACCTGTTTCAAGTTGGTCCACTCACGAATCTGCGAGGCATCGACGCGAATCGTCTTGCTTGGCATGTCCCAGGTCTTCAACCGGTAATAGTTCAGCAAGTTTGGCGTCCGCGCCCGAACGCCCCGTTTACCGTCTACGTACAGCTGTCGGAACTCAAGCGACGTGGAAGCCTTCCAGATGCCGTCGCGATGCGGTTTCCAACCCGTAATCACACGGCCGCCACTGAGAACAGGCCGCTCGCCCGGGAAGGCCGCGTAGGTCACGCCATGCTGGCCCGTGCCCGAATCACGGGGACCGAACGTGAGGGTTTTTGCCAGCTCGTACCGGCCGCCACGGACCAGCACTAGCGTATCGTGGTCCAGACCGTGCTGGATCTTA
>JAJSAJ010000550.1 GCA_024274855.1 Planctomycetota bacterium
ACTTTCCGAGGAAGGCATATGGCTTCCACAGTATGCGTTTCTGGGCGACAAGAAACTCATGGATCAGTTCGCGGACGCGATGGCGAAGATCCACGACAACAAGGACCAACTCGCGCAGCTGTGAGACCAGCTGTGAGGACACTCTGTTGAACACTTGAACTATTGTCTCTAGCACCGCCGATCAGCGGAGGGCTTCCGCGGGAAGCCGTTTCGTCTCGGACGCCGGCTCGAAGCCACCAATCATTGGCAATGCAACCACCAATAAGGAATTGGATCGACCAATGAAAGCAAACATCTCCACGGCATCAGCCGCACTTGCACTTCTTCTCAGTCTTGCTCACGTCGGCGCGGCTGCCGACAAGAGGCCCAACTTCGTACTCATGTTCGTGGACAATGTCGGCTACGGCGATCTTGGATGCTACGGCAACAGGCAAGTGAAAACGCCGAACATCGATCGGTTCTCCACCGAAGGCGTCCGTTGTACGGACTTCTATGTCGGCGCGCCGAGTTGTTCGCCCTCGCGAGGCGCGGTGCTGACCGCCCTCGACGCTGCAATCGGCCGCGTATTGCGAGCCCTCGACGAACTGAAGCTTCGGAACAACACGGTTGTGATCGCTCTCTCGGACAACGGCGCGTTCATGCGGCCCGGTGAGGGATTTAAAGTGCAGTCGAACAAGCCGTTCCGCGGCGGTGGAGTTATGTGCTGCGATGGGGGCATCCGAGTGCCCTGCATGGTTCGCTGGCCGGGGCGGATCAAGCCGGGAACAGTTTGCAGCGAGATGCTTAGCAGCCTCGATCTACTGCCGATGATCGTCCACGCCGCCGGCGGCGAACCGCCAGTTGACATTGTCTTCGATGGAAAAGATGCGACTGCGGCGTTGACCGGCGACGCGCCCACGCCGCACGACCAACTCTGTTGGATCTTCCGCAAATACAGCGCGATCCGCTGGCGGAATTACAAGCTCATCAAGTCTGACCCGAAACAGCCCTGGGCTTTGTACGACCTCGAAAAGGACAGCGGTGAAACGGTGGACCTGGTAAACAAACACCCGCAATTGGCCGAGCAAATCCAGACGCGGTTTGAACGATGGTTGGCCAGTATTCATGGCGAAAGGAAGCGTGGGAACTGATGGCGGATTTGTCTTCGTTGACCATATTTCCGTCGGCACTTATCCGTCGCGCCGGAGAGCGGCCACTGGTGGAGTCGTCGGTAGCCAACGGTCTGTTCCATACGCCGGGCAAGTTCCTCGACTATGCCGCCGATGGCGTCGACCTGACGCCCTTCCGGTTGCGGCGGGGGCTTTTCAGCCTGAACGAGACGCGGATGGTAGCCGGCCGGTTGAACGCCACCGTGGCCTTTGACCTGAAGAACCCCACGGGACAGGTGGCCGACGTTGCTTTGCAGGTGGGCCTGACGTCGGCCGAGGGCGAGGTCATCCTGACCGAATCCACCGCGCGGGTGGCTCACGGCACCACGCAGGCCCTGACCGTACCCTTTGCTCTCGCGAAATCCGGCGACTATTTGCTCACCCTCGTGGCAATGAGCGACGGCGCGGTTGTGCTCGATGCGGCCGACGCCATGCCGATCCGCTTCGTGCCGTTGACCATCGACGTCACCCGCCCCTTCTTTCGAAACAACCTTTATGCCACGGAGAAGCTCGAACGAGTCGAAGCGACCGTGAAGATCGGCCTCACCAAGGACGAGATCACCGGGGCCACGTTGCGCGTGTTCCTCAAGGACGGGGCGGGTACGCAACGGGCCGAAACGACCGTGGTGGATCCCATGCTCGAACAGCGTATTGCCTTCCCGGCCGCCTGCCTCGTCCAGGGTGAGAACACGCTGCACGCAACCCTGACCAAGGGCGACAAAACCATGGCCGAGACGACCGTGGCGGTCCATAAGCTGGAAAAGGCCCCCGGCACCGAGGTGCGCATCGACGAGCGTCTACGGATGGTCGTCGACGGTACGCCCGTGCTGCCCATCGTCTGGTGGGGCGGCGCGACGTTCGAGGAGATCGCCCGCACCGGCAGTGACGGCATCATCGTCGGCCACAGCAGCAATCCCCGCCCCCAGTTGGATAAGCTTCAGGCTGTCGGCCAAAAGGGCTGCGTGGTGCTTATGGGCGGCGCCATGGCTAAGAAGATAATGTATGGGCGGACCGAGTTCACCGACGAGATGCGAGCCTATGTGCGGGGTGTCGTCACGGCCGTCAAGGATCATCCGGCCATGCTCTGCTACTATCTGAGCGACGAGCCCGAGATCCACGACGTCAGCGCCGATCTCCTGCGGGCCTACTACCAGACTCTGCGCGAACTCGCCCCCTACCACCCCGTGCTGATTGCCAACGACAGTGCCCGCGGTCTCAATACCTATGCGCATTGCCACGACATGTTCGTGCCCGACCCCTACATCCTGCCCGTCAAGGGCGCCGGCTTGCAACGAGGCATGGACTACGTGGTCACTTTCATGGAAACCATGCGCGCGGCCGGCAAGGGCCGCCAACTGCTGGGCCTCACTCCGCAGGTGTTCAACTACGGCGACTACGGCCAGCACAACGGCCGCGCCCCCAGCTTCGTCGAGCAGCGTTGCCAGCAGTACTTGGGCATCGTCTCCGGCGTGCGGTTCTTCAGCTACTACAAATACGGGGACATTAGAGGCTATCTCGAACTGCGGATCGGCGTGCCCGAACTGATGAAGGAGATTCGCGCCGTCACGCCCGTGCTGTTCCACGGCCGCCCCGACGCGACGGTCACCGCCGACAAAAATGTGATCCATCTGGCCGCGTGGCGTTACCAGGGCGAGCGGTACGTGATCGCGTGCAACATCACGCCCGGAACGGTCGAGGCCACGCTCGCATTATCGGGCGCGGCAACGGTTCGCGTGATCTCCGAGGGCCGCTCCGTTACGATTAACGATGGCAAACTTTGCGACCACTTCGGGCCTCATGACGTGCATATCTACACCACGAGCAGTGCCTTCCGCAGTCCGATCACACTCTCGGATCTGCAGAGACGTATTGAGAAGGCGGGCGGGGCTTTCATTACAACTTCATGCGGATGTGGGCGTGGGAGACCTGGGTCTTCACCGTCAAGGGCTGGGGGCAGGAGAGGAGGGTACATGTGTGGCCGCACCCGTGAGCCCGCTGCGGGCCCGACGCAGGGCTGGAACGGAGGCCGGATTCGTTGGACGACGCAACACGGATACGCGGTGGCGGACATCAACTATCGCCTCAGCCAGGAAACCGCGTTTCCCGTACAGATCTGCGATTGCAAGACGGCGATTCGCTGGCTCCGCGCCCATGCAGAAAAGTACGGCTACGACCCGAAACACGGCTTCTCCCAGTTCTGAAACAAAGCCTGGATGACAAGAGTCGCTCGCCCCAAACAACCCCATGGCGTTTGAACTTGCCGGATGGCTCCTCGACGCTGCTCAAAAACTGCCGATCAACTCGTTTCCGTTGCGCGTCGCGAGTGCTCGCCAAATGGCAACATCAATCGTCTCAGTGACGAATCGACTGGAGCCATCAACCAGAGCGACTTGAACACCGCCCGGATG
>JAJSAJ010000551.1 GCA_024274855.1 Planctomycetota bacterium
AAACCGCACTAGATGGTACTATAGGCACCGCCAACTGAGCGCCCAGCTGGGCAGGTTCTTAAGCAGGGATCCGATCGGGTATCGGGGGGGCGTGACCCTCTACGAGTATGTCAATGGGAAAGCAACTCTGCTGCGCGATCCGGATGGCCAAATAGGTCTGGGCGGCGGAGGTGAGCCTCCGGGATGGTGTGGAAAACCGCGATGCGAACCCGTAACGGGCAGGCCGTGGCTTCCGTTTCCAACACCAACTCCTCCGCCGCCCACAGTAACTCCAACTCCGAGTTGGATCCAGGCGTTTAGCGCAGCGTGCAATTCATACGGAAGCTCCATTGGATCGATATGCTGTCGAAACGGGCGATCTATTGAGGACCCTTACCCATCAAATGCTAAGGATGTTTGTTACCGGTTCATGAGTGCGTATCCCAACAGCTCTAGCGCGCTTTGTGTGGCGAAGTGCCTCACCTCAGCCGAGCCCAATATCATCCGCAAGCAGGCGTGTGCCTGCAGAAACGCTTTGCGATTCCAGGCCCACTTCAAATGCTATGAAGAGTGCCGGTTTTTCCCATACAACTTCTTTCCAGAAGGGAGCTGGGGAGTTGCCGGTGAAATCCTCCTAGATTGGATCGAGTGTCCTTACGGCAGAGTTCCATATCATCCCGAAGAGCCCATAGGCACGTGGCCACCGCCTTTGTGATGGTTCGGGTTCCTGGTAGTTGTTACCATGTGGTCCGAGTTTATGCTGCACGAATCCATATCGATCACCAGCAGGCTTACTGTGGCGCATAGCGAATATCGTTGCCTACAGCTACTTGGGAAGTTATTAATACACAGCACGGTCGTTTGTGTTATTGCGCCGACTGTGGGCTTTGCAGTGCTATTCACAATATGGCCACCCGCACTGGGTGACGGATGGGCAACGCCGCCTCCCCTTGCGCTCAGGTTTCCCGTAGGACTTGTCGGTGGTGTCTTGTTGCTACCTTTCTCCCTTCACTGGACAATTCCAGCGAGCCTCATTACGTGTGTCGTTAATTGTGGTTTGGGCCACACTAGCTTCAATCGAATTGTTTGGATTGGCTGGGGATCGCTCGCTGGTTTGTCTGCAGGGTGCTTCGCGACATTTCATTACAGTCTCCCAATCCCTTTGGCTTCGGTGGCCACAATCGGCGGCATCATTGGCGTCGGCATGGGCCTTGCTTGGCGCCGCGTATGGGAAGAACCAGCGCCTTTTGTCCCAAAGGAGAAGAATAGGAAAACCGTTGGGCCATGACGGTGAGGAAGCGCGTGGCGCAAGCGGCGAGGGAGTGACGGCAGAATCGCCAGTGACTCTATACTAAAGGGGAAAAGTAACGCGCGGGTCTTCTCCCTCGAAGCGCGCCGGAGCGAGGGGGAGCGGCGTTCGGGCAAGCGCGACACCGTTCCAAAGGACAGGAGTAGGAAAGCAGTTGGGCCGTGACGGCGAGCTGGTCACCCTACGACTGGGGAGCACGAGTCGAGTCGTGCCAGCTAGAACGCCTCTCGGCTCCATCCAGTTTCATTGTTATCTTGGTAACCGTTCACGGAATGTAGGCCGCCGGTTCGCTTCCAAGGGGTCAGACCCATTTTCGGCGACAAAATCCGTTCGCGTAAAGAAACGCTTTTTCCGCCGAAAATTGCGTCAGACCCCAGCCGCGTGAACGGCTACTTATCTTGGAAGACGGCCGAGCGAAAACGGATCCAACAAATTGCCGCGTGGCCAAGGCCGAATCCGAACGCGCCTTGCATTCCGGAGCAGCTCACAATCCGGTTGCCGCGTACTCACCCGTTTGGCCAAATCCGGAAAACAGAGTGGAACGGCTCTACACAACGGTGTATTCTGAGGGGATCATTCAAAGGAGATTCTGACATGCCGCGTTTGAGCCGAACGTTCTCTCTAGCCGCCTTTTGCGGACTTCTCACTTCGGTGATGATCGCCGATTTGCAGGGCGAGGAGACTCTGGTTCTCCATACTCGCCGACGGATTGAAACCAAGAAATGGACTCCGCCTCCCAAGAAGCATACCAAGCTCTCTGCTTCTGTCAGCGAACGTCCTTTTACATTGGTCTATCAAACAGAAAACTGGGATCCCGGCAAGACCGCCATTATCATTTGCGATATGTGGGATACGATGGGTTGCAAGATTCCCGCCGACCGCGTCGCGGAAATGGCCCCTCGCATGAACGAAGTCATTGCAGATGCCCGCAAACGGGGTGTCCTCATTATCCATGCGCCCAGTGGCAATGTGGATTACTATCGCAACACGCCGCAACGGGCTCTTTGTCTCGATGCCCCGCGAGTCGAAACATGTGTTCCGCTCCAATGGAATCACCTGGACAAGAAACGCGAACCTCCATTGCCGATCGACGATTCGGACAACGGATGGGAAGGCCCGGTTCAGAAGGGGCGCCCGCAGACTCATCAGCACGATGCCATCAAGATTGGCGAAGGGGACGCCATTGGTGCCGGCAGAGAGGTCTATTACTTGCTTCACCAACGCAAAATCGAAAACGTCATCCTCATGGGTGTCCACACGAACATGTGCGTTTTGGGGCGTCCCTTTGGGATCCGCCAATTGACCTACCTTGGCATGACCGTCGCCCTGATGCGCGATATGACCGACTGTCTCTACAATCCCAAAATGGCGCCTCATGTCAGCCACTATCGCGGCACCGATATGGTGATCGAGCACATTGAAAAATACTGGTGCCCTACGATTCTCAGTACTGATTTCCTCAACAAGCCCGCCTTTCGTTTCGCTGGTGACACTCGGCCCCATGTCGTCTTTCTGGTCAGCGACGACCACTACCACGCCGATAAGACTCTCCCTGAATATGCACAATGGTTGCGTGAGAATCACAACCTCCATTGCACCGTGTTGCACGGCGAAGGTCAGCACACACTTCCAGGAATCGCCAATCTCGAAACCGCCGACGCAGTCGTGTTGTTTGTTCGTCGACTTGGTATAACCACGGGGCAGATCGATGCATTACGGCATTATGTCGCTGCCGGTAAACCCCTGATCGGCCTTCGTACAGCCAGCCACGCCTTCACCATGCACTACAAGTCGCCGGCAGGCTTCAAACCCCCGAAGGGTCATGCTGAATGGAGAGACTTCGACGCGGCTGTTCTGGGCGGGAATTATTCCAATCACGGACCTAATGATCTCGGAACGGACGTAACGATCGTCTCGGCGGCGGCAAACCACCCCATTCTCAAGGGTGTTACCCCCACAGCCTGGCACAGCGTTAGTTCACTCTATTTTGCCAGTCCGATCGCCGACGACGCTCTTCTTCTCATGCAGGGTCGCATCCCCGACCGAGTCGAACCCTTAACCTGGATTCGAGAGAAGTCCGAGCGTCGCGGCAAGGTCTTCTACACTTCTCTTGGTCATCCCGATGACTTCAAACAACCGCCCTTCCGCCAACTACTTGCCAATGCCATCCACTGGGCATTGGAATAGAGTCTCTCTCCGTAGAATGCGCGCATGTTGTTCATACGTGAGCAAAGACGGCGGAGTCTTTGACGAAGCAAGGGACCGACGTTCACGACCGCAGATCGCACGTGAAAGATTCGCGCTAGAGTGTCAGGTTGTGATCTCAGGTTGTGATATACGCGGACTGTGCGCGCATGTTTCATGAGCGCCCAACGGGAGCGCCTAAAAGCAGCCTCGCTCCCTATTGGGGTGGTGCCCCTTCCGCCTTGGGATGATTTTCCCTGAAACACATGGAGACGCGCGAGGTCAGATTCAGGCCATGGTCTTCTTATCTGTGTCTGAGTGTGTGCCGAGCCACAGTCTCACTCTTGCGAGCCTGGAGTGACGACCACTGTCTGATTCAAAGTTGGTGCTGTGGCCGGACACTTCAGTATGCGACCGTCGGACGGCGAGTGACCTTTGCGGACTTTCTTGCCCGGTAACGAATAGCGAGTACCACATCATACAGCGAAACGTTTTGACTCTGAAAGCTGACGACGTTCCAAAGAGCCTCGCCTTGGTTCGGACTGTTTGACGCTCCGAACGCGATGGAATTCCGTCCCTGGTGAGCCGGATGAGTGAATTTGTGTCGTCCTTTGATTCTCAACTCTCCATCCACGTGGATCAGAAGGTCGTCTCCCTTGATGAGCACTCGGTACGTATGGAAGTCGTTTGTCGTGATGGACGGCTCAGATGGATCGTCAGGCGTCAGCGAAAACTCACATCCGCCGAACGCTGTACTCTCCTTGAACACTTGGACACGCTCTTGGACACGCTCTTGCGAAACGTTCTTTTGCACAAACAGCTCGGCACCAACGGGAGCCCGTTGATGTCAGCGGCAGAAGCTCAACGGCTCGTGGACGAAAGTGAGAAGCTGTTTGCCTTCAGTCCACCAGCTTGATGCTGTCCTTTCCTTGGGACGTGATGTCGATGATCCGCCGGCCGTCGACAAGCACTTGATATGTGATGCCTGATCGGGCGTCGATATAGGCAGTGCCGTTGCGCAACGTGACAGGACACGGCGCAGCGATGCGGTGGTGGTCGTTGGCGGCGACACTCAAGAAATCGGTTTTTCCATCGAGTGCCCATTGCAAGCTGACCAGGGCACATGGGTTGATGTCGGCCGCTTGCCGCCGCTGGGCACGGATATTAAAAGAATCGGGCAGCAAGCCGATGTGAAAGCCATCGGGGTACTGTTGTTGTTGAGCGGAAACCAGGATGCCGCGGGCGAGATGGTCCCAATCGAGTGTCTTATCGTACGGGGCCAGCTTTGTTAGCGCGTAGGCATAGACGCTTCCTACCCATTGAACGGGCAAGCCCATCCAGTTCGGACGACGCCAGTTCGTGGCGCCATAGACGGGTGGCGTCGCATAACACATGATCGGATAGCAGTACCACATGTAGGTGAACGGAATACCTGACAAAGCCCATTTTCGCGCATGTTTGAGATACGATTGATTGCCAGTTAGTTGATAACCTCGCACGTAGGCCCACACCAGGTAGGCGGAAGCCAGTTGATCGGGCGTATGCAGCGCGCACTCCCAGACTTGTGCTCCGCGTGGCGTGCGAAATCGTTTCATGAACTCCAGTGTGCGCAGGCCGGCATCTTGGGCCTCCCGGTCGCCGGTCACGTATGCGAACTCGAGCAATCGCGCGGCCGGCAGTGCGCAAATGCCACTAGCCGTGTTCTCGAAATGACCACGTCGGTACTTGCCGTCGTAGCGATACGATCCGTCAGGTTGTTGACGTCTGATGTGCTGTTGGGTCTGTCGACGGTTGACATCAAGCCATTGCTGAGCTCGGCCGGTTACAAAGTAGATTGTGCCATTGCGAACGTGTGCACCGCCCAGAACAAGGTCGGGCAACTTCGGCAGGGCGCCGCCGAGTCGCCAGACCGTCGACGCCATGTCCGCGAATGGGTGCCGCTCCCATTTCTCCTGAACGCAATGCCCCCATCCGTGCTCGTTCTTCAGGGGTCCGTTGAGTGCCTTGAGGCAAATTGCTGCTTGTTCGGCGGCCGTGCGTGGCGGCGAGGGTAGGGCGGGGAGTCCCTGCTTTTCGACCGCCCACAAGATGGCTTCTTCCAGCGGCTGTTGGTCAATCCGAATGGTGGCCTCGATATTTTTTCCTTGCAGCGTCATGCGGTGATCACCAGTGCCATCAAACACATTTGGTGTGGCATAGACCGGTTGGAGCGTCATGTCGGTCCACGTCATCGATACCGACGCACGGTCTGTTACGAATGCCATAAGGGGCATTGTCACTTTCAGCGGATCGGGCGCAAAACGAATGTGCCCCTCGGTTTCAATGTCCAGTGTCGACGAGCTGCGTTCATCACTGCCAAGATACTCCAAGCCGGCGAATAAGCCCTGTTCTAGATGGCCCAGAGTTCGCACAACAGGCCCCTCGCACGGCTGATCGCTGCTGATCCGCATGCGGATTTCGTCACCGTCCGTTTCCAATACCAGCGAGACTCCCTTGCCGACGAAACGAAGCCCAGAGCTTGACGGCACCGATGTCATTTGCGGAATCTTGCCATCTCGCGTCACCAGCGGTCCGAGTATTGCAACAAGCCGCCCCGATCGTTGAATCTGTGCGATTGATCCATTCGCGGCAACCAGCAACTGGCAGTTGTCGAGCGGTTGTTGGAGCCATGTTGTCTTGGCCTTCAGATTGTAAACCCATGACGTGCGGTGCAGAGTGGGCCATCCGGGGCAGTCGAGCCGGATGGATACAGGTTGAATGGTGTGATCAGCTTGGACTGGTCGTTCGACCCACACCGACTCTGCTTCAGTCGTCTGTGTGCCCGGCACCTCGTATGGTTTGCCATTTGCCGAGAATCCAACGGTCTTTTTACCGTGGTTCATTACCTGGAATCGGACCATGCGATCGGTCTGTTGAACTGAGTGAATTGTCAGCGGGTGAAGTTCCTCGCGGGCGAGTCGGATCGACTCGATTTCGATCGTACCGGGTTTCGTGCCGGGATCGATCCGCATGTTGGTCAG
>JAJSAJ010000036.1 GCA_024274855.1 Planctomycetota bacterium
CCCCCCCACAGCAGCTAGTAAGTTCTATTGCCGCGGACCTGGAAACTTGCCTATACTCGGGCGACGGTCCATCGATTGGGCCAATCCGACTCGCAGACCTGAAGGCAAGGAGGCAAGCCGTGGTTAAGAGAACAATCGGAGCCCTCGGCATCATTCTAATCCTGGGTACGTCCGCAACGGCCCAAGTACCCACGCAAGTGCCTGCTCAGACGCAAGGCAACTGGCGTCCCACTTCGAAACCCGCAGCAACGTCGCCGACAACCGGCACTTCGGTACCCGCGGCTACGCCCAGCAGTACGGCGCAAGCCGGGCAAGTTCCGGCCGGCAACCGCATTTCCTCTTCACCGGCCAGCGTGCGAGCAGCATCGGCCAACCGTGAGACGGGGCCCACGAGCAATGCAACGCTCGGCGCCCAGAAGGTACGAAGCCAGCCGACGGCGGCCGTGCCGATGCGAGGCGGCAACAGTGGCGTGCTGCCTCGTGACCAGGGCCAGGTCTGGAGGCAGTATGACATCAGCACGTACACATCGACTGTGCAAGGAATCGAAGCTCCCGAACATGCCATCACCGACTGGATCTTGCGCGAGACTGGGCGGGATGTCTGGTTTTCCGAACCGCTTGGATTGTTAAGTACCAACAAGAAGGTGCTGACAGCCTATCACACGCCCGAGATGCAAGAAATTGTGGCGGATGTGGTGGGACGTTTTGTCAATGGCCCTCAGGAACCTCGCGTAATCGGCCTTCACCTGGTCGCGATCGGCAGTCCCAGTTGGCGCACGTCGGTCATGCACATGCTGCGCCCGGTGCCGGTTCAGTCGCCCGGGATCAATGCCTGGCTAATCTCCAAGGAGAACGCAGCTGTCTTGATGGCGCAGCTGCGAAATCGGGCGGACTTCAAGGAACACAGCGCCCCCAATCTAGTGGTATACAATGGCCAAACACAAACCGTCTCTCAGTTGCGTCCGCGCACCTTTGTTCGGTCCTATCGGGTCCGCGGCAACGGGTGGGCTGGTTTCGAGCCGGAGGTTGGACAGTTACAGGAGGGATTCACTCTTCAGATCAGCCCACTGTTTTCGCCGGACGAGAAGACGATTGATGCGGTCCTGAAATGCAACGTTGACAACATCGAGCGACTAGTGAACGTGAATATTGATCTTCCGAGTGCCGCAGGGCAGGTCCAAAGGGCTCAAATCCAGATTCCACAGATGCTCACATGGCGTTTGCATGAACGCTTCCGTTGGCCAAGCGATCAAATCCTGATACTCAGTTGTGGTGTGGTCCCGTCACCGGGGCCCGAACGCTCGAGTGCGCTGAGTTTCTTGAGTCCGGTACTCGGGCCAAGCAATCGTGCCGACGCATTGTTGTTTATCGACTACCGCGGCAAAGCCAACCAGGCATTGCTGTCCGGCCAAACGACAACGGTCGGCCTGCCTCCTGGGACGCAAGGCGCACGATACTAGCATTGAGGCGATGTTCCCTGTGTCTTCCGTGTTGCGAGGGTTTCTGGTGTTTTGGGCGATCACCAATCGATCGCATGGACTGCGGCTCGACTTCTCCAGAACGGCCATCTAAACTAGTTTCATTGTATATTTTGCGCTGTCGGCGCCCCCCAACGCTACAGTCGCGTTCTGTTCTGCCCGCGCCGAGTTAACGGAACAAGGCCTCCCGAATGTCTCGATCACCATCGCCGCGCCGAGTCGTCATCACGGGCCTCGGCCTGATCAGTCCCCTCGGCAATACGCCCGAGTCCTATTGGAATGCACTTTCGTCCGGTCAATCGGGCGTAAGACCGCTCCGAAGTCTTCCGACCGGCACCCTGCCTGTTTCCTGGGGCGCTGAAGCGATCGAGTTCACGGGGCACATCGACGACTTTGGTCCGTTGGAAAAAGCCCAGAAGCGATCGATTCGCAAAGGGATCAAGCTGATGTGCCGCGAGATCCAAATGGCGGTCGCGGCTGCCCAACGGGCTCTGAGCCACGCTGGCCTGCACCTGGGAGATTACGATGTCGACCGAACCGGGGTCGTTTTTGGAAGTGATTATATTTTGACGGAGCCGGAAGAGTTCATCGACGCCATACGAAGCTGCCTGGATGAACGGGCCCAATTCGATTTCGACGAATGGCCGAAGGATGGCCTCCCGAAACTCCCCCCATTATGGCTAATAAAGTATCTCCCCAACATGCCGGCCAGCCATATCGCGATTTATAACGATCTGCGGGGCCCGAGCAATTCACTGACGATCCGAGAAGCGTCGGCCAACCTGGCCGTGCGTGAAGCATATCAAATCATCGCTCGGGGAGATGCCGATACGATTCTGGCTGGGGCAACGGGAACGCGCATTCACGCTTTGCGGTCGCTTCACGTGTTGTTGCAGGAGCAGGTGGCTACCGAGTGCGAGCAACCAGAACGTGTTAGTCGGCCGTTTGATCTTGACCGCTGCGGCATGGTACTCGGTGAAGGCGCTGGTGCGGTAATCCTGGAATCACTGGAGGGAGCCCTGAAGCGCGGGAGCGAGGTTTTTGGGGAGGTCATTGGCAGCGGCTCCTCAGCAGTTATGACCCGGCAGGGGGTTGGGCTATACCGTGAGGCCGTTCGAAACGTACTCCAGCAGACCCTCTCTACAGCAGGTCTGACGCCCGATGACGTGGGACACATCCACGCCCACGGCCTGTCGACCCATCAAGCAGATCAACAAGAAGCCGAGGCGATTGCCGATGTTTTTGCCGATCGTAAATCGCCGGTGCCGGTCACAGCGGTCAAGAGCTATATCGGCAATCCAGGTGCCGGAGGCGGCATCTTGGAGTTGATCGCCAGCATTCTGGCCCAGCGAAACGACCACTTGTTTCCATTGCTGAACTTCGAAACGCCAGACCCGAAATGCCCGATCCACGCGGTCTGTTCTCCGGAGACGGCACCGGGTGACGTCTTCATCAACATCAACTTCATACCCCAGGGTCAGGCGAGCGCAATCGCGGTCCGGAAGCTGACCGATTTGGGCATCGCGTCGTAATTCACTGGCGAATTGACGTCCTGATCGGCTGTTGCCAACGGTGCCCCCCTCCATTGACGCGACGGTAGCCGGATCGGTCACCGCATCCGACAGCCTGCAGAAACCAGAGCAAGGCTCGCACCCACTCGCGCTTCGGCATGTTGGACGAACTTGACACCCACCCCGGATGCCGTTATTCTGGCGGGATTCAAATCACAGTAAATTGTGATTTTGAAAGGTGTTCGAGCAATTATTCCATGGCGGAACCTGCTCCAGAAGGAACGCGGGCCTTTTTTGGCGCGCCGGGGACAACGGGACATGGCCGCGATTGTTCTCCAAGGCGTGTCCAAATCGTTTCGCGGATCGATTCGGGCAGTCCAGCAACTGGATCTGGTTGTCGAGGATCGGCAACTGGTCGTTCTGGTAGGACCGAGTGGTTGCGGGAAAACAACAGCCTTGCGTTTAATCGCGGGGCTGGAACAGGCGGATTCTGGAACGGTCTCGATCGGTCATCGTGTGGTCAATCGGGTTGCGGCAAGAGACCGGAACGTGGCCATGGTGTTCCAAGACACCGCGTTGTATCCGCACTTGACAGTGCGGGACAACATGGCGTTTGGCCTTCGGATGCGATCCGACTGGTGGCGCGTGCTCGGAGGCGGTCGCCAGCAGCGCAAGCGTAACGACCGTCGAGTGCGGCAGGCAGCCCGAATGCTGGGCATTGAGTCCCTGCTTGAGCGGCGACCAAGACAACTGTCCGGTGGCCAGCGCCAACGGGTTGCCCTGGGAAGGGCTATTGTCCGCCAACCGGCGGCGTTTTTGTTTGACGAGCCGTTGTCGAATCTCGACGTGCAGACGCGCAATGAGATACGGCGACAGATTAAACGGGTACACGAGCGTCTACGGGCGACGATCCTATATGTGACACACGACCAAGTTGAAGCAATGGTGCTGGGGGACCGAATTGTCGTCATGCGCGACGGCGAGGTTCAACAGACCGGACATCCGTCGGAGATTTATTTACACCCACGAAACCAGTTTGTCGCAACGTTCTTTGGCGAGCCTTCGATCTGTTATGTTCCTGGGCGGTACGAGGCGCGAGGCGACGCGTTGTTCTTTGTTGGCCACGGTTTGTCGTTTCAAATTCCGCCATCTCAAGCCAGTCGCCTGTCGCGGCAGGCCGATTGCGAGCTGGTCTTGGGGCTACGACCGGAAGCAACAACCTTGGCCGAACCGGGCCAGCCAGAGAATGCCGTTGGCCGGATCCTGGAGACCCAATTCCTGGGCGATCGTGCCTTCGCACGAATCGCCTTGGCGATGCAAGAGAGTGATTTATCCTGCTTCAATACGGAGCATTGCAACGACCGTACGGACGCGACGGCCGGCAACACGGCTGGCCACGAGGTGGTCGTTCCGGTGTCACCCGGTCAGCCGCCACGAGTGGGCGAGCTGGTTGGCGTGCACATCTTCCCGGAAAAGGGACTGTGGTTTGACGCGAAAACGGGTGATAACTTAGGCAAAACAGAGGCGGTGCGGCGCAGGAAACTCCAATATAGAAGTCAAGAACACTATGAATCCCAATGAGCTGATGCGGATCGTCGATTCGCTTCATCGAGACAAGAACATCGATCCAGAGATTGTCTTTCAGGCGATTGAAGCCGCCCTGGTTTTGGCCGCTAGACGCCAGTACGGCGAGGATTCTGAGATCACCGTTCAGATTGCTCGCGAGAACGGCGAAATCCAGGCAACCTGCGATGACCAACCACTCGATCCCGAAGAGATGATCGGTCGCATCGGCGCACAGACGGCCAAACAGGTTATTATCCAAAAGATCCGGGAAGCGGAGCGGGATGCGCTGATTGAAGAATATCAAGAGCAAATCGGGCAGATGGTATCGGGCGTGATTCAACGGTGCGACGGAGGTGCCGCCACGGTATCGCTACCGAGTATCGAGGCCATCCTGCCGCGCAGCGAACAGATCCCGGGCGAAAGTCACCACCCGAATGAACGTGTTCGGGCCGTCGTCTACGAAGTGAAGCCTCAAGGGAGCCGAGTCAAAGTCGTACTGAGCCGCACGCGGCCTCAGCTGGTTTGGCAATTGTTTGAGCAGGAGATCCCGGAGATCGCTGACGGAGTGATCACAATCAACGCCATTGCACGCGAACCGGGATATCGAAGCAAGGTAGCAGTCAGCAGCAATGACCAGCGTGTGGACTGTGTTGGTGCATGCGTTGGTGTCCGCGGCAATCGCATCAAGAACATTGTCGACGAATTGGCGGGCGAGCGGATTGACATTGTTCGGTGGCATGACGATCCGGAAACCTTAATCCCCAACGCCCTGCAACCGGCCGATGTGGACCAGGTGCTGCTGTGCGACATGATTGGCCGCGCAATCGCATTGGTGCGTGAGGACCAGTTATCACTGGCCATTGGCCGACGCGGCCAAAACGTCCGGTTGGCAAGCAAGCTGTGTGGCTGGGATATTGAGATCATGACGGCCGAGGAACTGGACGAGCAGATCGAACGGGCGGTGGGCGGATTCAGTGAACTTGAAGGAGTTGACGAAGAATTGGCCCAAGCACTGGTCGAACAAGGGTATTTGTCCTACGATGACTTATCTGTGATCGAACCGGACGCGCTGATGGAAATGGGCGGGTTGACGGCCGAGCAGGTGGATGCGATCGTCAACGAAGCGGAACAGAGGGCGGAGCAAGCTGAGCAGGCAGCGGCAGCCGAACGACGGCGGCAGCGAGAAAAGAATCAACAGGCCAAAAAGGCTGCTGCAGCGGCTGAGGGCCAATCTGAGCAGGCGGTGCCGGCAGCCGCGCCTGAACAGGCTCCAGAGGCGACCAAACCGCCCGAGGAACCACCCCCTGAAGAAGAAAACCCAGCCCCCCCTGAAAAAACTAACGATCCAGCCGCCTCCGTGGAAGCGTCGGCTGAGCCGGCCGGTGAGACACCGGCACCAGAAACACCGCCTACGGAGTAGGCAAACCACATTGGCTGCTGACGTAATCAGTTTGGCCGTTGCGGGCATCAATGCCCGATCCGTTCTCGCAGATTGCCGAGGACGCCGCACAGCATAGGAGATCGCGGACATGAACTAATATCGGTTGCATCCGCGTTCGGGAAAACGCCTGCTGACAGCGTTTTACCCGACCAGCACAGGAGGGTCCCACGTGCCCATTCGCATTTACGCGTTAGCAAAAGAACTGAAGGTTGACAGTAAGGAGCTGGTGGAAGTCTGCACCAAGGCAGGGATTTCCGGCAAAGGCTCTGCGCTGGCCAGTCTAAACGACGAAGAAGTCGCCAAAGTCCGAGCATTCTTACAAGGTCCGCCGGCCAAGAAAGCAGAGCCGGTTCCCATTCGACCTGATCCGCTCAGTCGCACGGCCAAGCTGACACGAACCATCCCCGTATTACGCTCGCCAAAGCGAACTCCGCCCCCAGCGTCCCCGGAGCCGGATATCGAGCCCGAGACCAAATCCGTGCCCGAGACCAAATCCGTGCCCAAGCCCGACTCCGAGCCCGAGCCCAAGCCCGAGCCGACAGCACCGACGGCGTTCACTCGCGATGATTATATTGGGCCAACCCGCTCCACTGGCAAGATCAAAGTGATCGGGGCGCACACCAAGGGCGCTGAGGCCAAGAAGAAAGCGTCGGAGGACACACCAGACGCTGGAAGCCGGAAGCCGAAGCGGCGTGCACCGGTGATCAATGTTGCGCCCATGCCGGACATCAAGCAGCCGGCGCAACCTTCGAAGCCGAGGGAGCCCAAAGCTCAGAAACCCGAGATTCGATTACCCAAAGAGGCGATGACCGTTCGCAAAGGACGGCGGCCTCCGCTCGAGCATTTGACCGAAAAGAAACCTAAACCAACCCGGCCCAAACGAGCGACAGCGGCGCCGGCCGAAGGAACGACACCGGCCACTTCCCGACGTGGCGGTGGTCGAAAAGGCCGGGCAGGCGCTGACGCGACACCGGTGAAAAAGGACCTGGCCGGCATGGCCAGCGCACGGGCGGAGCGAAAAACGCGCCGCTCGAGCCGTAGGACCAGACCCGGCGGATCGCGCGATGACGAACGGGGACCTCGCCGACGGCGAACACTGATTCATCGCGGAACGAACACGGCCGCACCCCGAAAAGGCAAGATTGCCTTGGAGTTGCCCTGCACGGTGCGGAGTTTTTCGGAAACGACCGGCCTTCCCGTCGCTCAAGTCCAAAAAACACTGCTCGGAATGAACCAGATGCTCACCATCAACTCGGCCATTGACGATGAACTGGTTCAGCTGCTTGCGGAGGAATTGGGTATTGAGCTGGAGTTCAAACAGCACGAGACGCTGGAAGAAGCCGTCATCACCAAGATTCGTGAAGCGGAAGACGATCCGGCCAATCGTCAGCCACGTCCACCGGTCATCACATTTCTGGGGCACGTTGATCACGGCAAGACTTCCCTGCTGGATTACATCATCGGCACGGACGTTGTCGCGGGAGAAGCCGGCGGAATCACGCAACATATCCGTGCTTATCAAATCGAAAAAGATGGGCGCAAGATTTCGTTTGTCGATACGCCTGGACATGAAGCATTTACAGAGATGCGAGCACGTGGGGCCAAAGTGACCGATATCGCTGTGTTGGTCATCGCAGCCGATGACGGAATTATGCCACAGACTGAAGAGGCGATTAGCCACGCCAAAGCGGCCGAAGTGCCGATCGTCATCGCGTTGAACAAGATCGATCTTCCCGGTGTTGATCCCAATAAGACTTTGACGCAAATGACGGAATACGGGCTGACACCAAGCCAATGGGGTGGCGACACGGAAGTCATACAGACTAGTGCGCAGACCGGCGAAGGAATGGACGAGCTTCTTGAGACGCTCCTGACACTGGCTGACATGAGCGAGTATCAAGCAGATCCGACACGCACCGCATCCGGAACTTGTCTGGAAGCGGAGCAACAAGGGGATCGTGGGGTCATCACCAAGTTGATTGTCAAGAACGGAACACTTCGCGTCGGCGATGTCGTCCTGTGTGATACGTCCTTCGGACGTGTAAAAGCGATGTACGATACGCTTCGCCCACGCGTCCGGATTGACGAAGCAGGCCCGTCGATGCCGGTCAATGTCACCGGTCTGGATGTGGCTCCGGGAGCGGGCGAGCCGTTTTTCGTTCTGCAGGACATCGTCCAAGCTCGCCAAATTGCTCAGCAGCGGCAGCATCAGAGCCGCGAACGGTCGCTCGCCGGAACAGCCGTCAAAGTTTCCTTTGATGAGTTCCAGCGTCGGTTGGCTGAAGGACGTTTGACCGATGCGGCCGACCAAGTCACGTTGAACTTGATTATCCGTGCGGATGTGCGAGGATCGATCGAGGCGATTCAGAAAGAGTTGTCCAAGCTGCAACATCCCGAGGTTCAGATCCGAATTCTCCAAGCGTCGGTCGGTGGTGTCACGTTTGCCGACGTCACGCTGGCTTATGCATCCCAAGCGGTCATCGTAGCGTTCAATGTCATCCCCGACGAAGCCGCTCGGGCGTTAGCCGAGGATCGAAACGTCGAAATCCGCCGCTATGATGTGATCTACAAAGTGACCGATGACATCAGAGCCTTGTTGGAAGGAAGACTCAAGCCGGAAGAACGTGTTATCGAAATTGGCCAGGCTCTGGTGAAACAGGTGTTCACGATCAGTCGGGTTGGTGCGGTCGCCGGATGCTACGTTATTCGCGGCTCGATCGTGCGAGGCTGTCGCATCCGTGTCAATCGGGATGGACGCACCATTGGCGACTACGAAATGGATTCATTACGCCGCGAAAAAGAAGACATCAAGGAAGTGCCTCGTGGCATGGAATGTGGTATCAAATTAGCCGGCTTCAATGATATTAAGCGAGATGATGTTCTCGAAGCATATAGAATCGAAGAAGTGGCACGAACTCTGGACTAAGCAGCCGGGTACGAGTCTCGCTCGGAGGAACTCCGAATTCGAGCTACTACCGTTGATTGCGCAACGTCAATTAAGACGTTCATGTTCCAGCTTATAAGCAAGATAACTATGCCATCACGACGCGTTCTCAAAGCGGCAGAAGCTATCCGAGAGGTGGTCAGTATGTCCATTCTGACCGAATTGCGAGACCCTCGCATTCGGGATGTAACGGTCACATACGTCGAGGTATCCGCGGACATGCGGAACGCGAAGGTCCATGTCTCGGTGATGGGTGACGAGCCAAAGCAGACGCTGAGTCTTCATGGGCTGCAAAACGCCGCCGGGTTCCTTCAGTCGAAGGTGGCGAAGCGAATCGATACACGCTATACACCGAAACTCAAATTCGTCCTGGACGAAGGCGTCAAACGATCACTCGAAATCAATCGCATCTTGGCCGAAGTCCTTCCGCCCTCCGACCAATCGCCACCCACGGAACCCGAAGCCGGCCCGGCTGCGGAAAAAGATCCCGAGGGTCCCGAGGGGACACTGGACCCACCTGAACTTGACCCGCCTGAACCTGACCCGTCGGGTTCATCCCCGTAACGAGTTGGCTCGGGGTACCCCCGATCGCCCCCTCGCTTTCCCCAACGATCGTTAGGACAATCCCTCTGAAACCCAGCAGTTCATAGGCGTTGCATGAGTACCTCCAACCGCGCTGCCAAGCTAACCAAGACCCACAAGGTCTTGAGGAAACACTACGACCCGATCGCTCCCGCGGAGCGACCGCTGCTTGAGCATCTGCTCTATGCTTGCTGTCTCGAGGGTGCCAAGTGCAGCGAGGCGGATGAAGCGTTCGCCAGGCTGCAACAAGCTTATTTCGACTGGAATGAAGTTCGTGTAACAACGATCGCCGAGTTGGCTGAGGTCATGAGTTGCCTGCCGCAACCTTCGCCCGCGGCATCCAAACTGAAGAAGACGCTTCAGGCCGTTTTTGAGACGTATTACTCGTTTGAGTTAGAAGCGTTGAAGAAGGAGAATATCGGCCAAGCTGTCAAGAAACTCCAGAAGCTTGACGGTGTTACTCCGTTTGCCATCGCCTACATGACGCAACTGGGGCTTGGTGGCCATGCTATTGCGGTCAGCCAGGGCGCCCTTCAGGCACTCCAAATTGTCGGGATTATTTCCGAGGCCGAAGTGCGGCAGCGTCGCGTTCCCGGCATGGAGCGAGCGATCCCCAAGAGCAAGGGAATTGAGTTCAGCTCGCTTCTGCATCAATTGGGCGCCGATTACGCAGCCGCTCGATTCTCGTCGCGGGTTCGCGGCATTTTACTGGAGATTGATCCGGCGGCAAAACAACGGTTCCCCTAGCGTGCGAGCCGCAAGAGGACGAGCGAAGGACAAGAAACCAAGTCACGGACCACCAAGAAGAAAACCGCCAAGAAGTCAAGTGCCAAGGCGGCTGACGAGTCAACGCCGGCTCGGAAAAAGAAAAAGGCGGCCGCCACCAAAACGACTCGCCCTGGAAGCACCCAAAAGGGCTCAAGCAGCACGAAGAAGAAATCCACTACCAAGCGGCTCTCGAAGAAAAAGCCGCGTTGAACGCCATCGCTGGGAGAATCACGATGTCTGCTTTCATGGCGTCGCCAAGCGTGGTCCGTTGCGTTGTGCTCCTGCTTGCCACTTGCCTGACCTGGACAACGCTCTTTGCAAAGCGACCATCGAAGCCGATTGCCCCGGCGAACTTGGCCGCTCAGTGGATTGATTCGCCACTGGAATCCGTGCAACTCTGGCGACAGCTGAACGAGTCCGACGATGATGCCATCGAAGCCCGCGCGCTCTATATGCAGGCCCAGATGCTGTTGCAGCGACGTCGATTTCGCGATGCCCTGAGCAATCTGGAACGTGCCTGGCGATTCGATCCGTTGTTGGTATCGGTGATCAAGGAGATCGTTCCCCTTGCCGTCGCCATCGAGCATAAGAACGAGGCAACTCGATATGCCGTCATTGCGGCAGAGCAGCAGGACGTTACGCCACCGCTCCTGCAGAGCGTCATCGCAGTTCTCACCCAACAACAGCAGTTTGAACGCGCTCTGCCCCTGGCCGAGCGGTATTTGAGTCGTTCCCAAGACGCCCAACCGGACGTGGCTTCGATAATCATGCAATACGAAGTCGGGCGACTTGCGTTTCTAGCGGGTCAGTTCAAGAAATCAGCCGAGGCGTTCGCGGTCGTCCAAGCCGCTTTGGCAGGGACAGGACCCGTCAAACTGTCCAGGGCCGAACAGAAGCAGCTGCTTCCCAAGCCCGAGTTTGGCTATGCACTGATGGGAGAGGCTTTCCTGCTGGCGGCCCGACTCAATGATGCCGAGGCGATGTTTCGAGCCTCCGATCAGGTCAAACCCAATGCCGGCGAGCTCGGATTCCGATTGGCGCGGGTCGAATGGGCTCGGGGAAATCGTGGCAAGGCTCGCATGCTTCTGGATCGTTATTTAGCGGCCAAGTTATCTACTGCCGGAGTCCAACCGTATGGTTTGCTAGTCACACTGTCCGATCCGACTTCGAAACCACCGTCGAAGGCAATTGTCAGCCCAAAGAACACGAACGCGACGAAACTATCTGCCGAGATACTACAAGAACTCAAACGCTTGGCACTGGCTGACCCGGACAATGAACCGCTCGGATTCTTTTATGCCCAAAAGCTACGGCAAGCCGGCAAGCTACAGGCCGCCGAGCATCAATACAAGAGACTGCTGAAACATCACCCAATCGCGGATGCCTATGAAGGTCTGATAGATATCTACGTCACGCAGCGTCAACTCGAACCGCTGCTGCGACTCATGGCCGAAGTCGTGGTCGAATCCGGCTCGCTCGAAGCGATCAAACAGGCCAGCGATAGAATCATCGCAGACCCAAAACTCTTGAAACAGCTCAACGAGAAAACGTCCACCTGGCTAACCGGTTCGGAACAAGACGGGCCGGAAGGGATCGCGATGGCCATGACGCTATTAGAATTGGAAGCGGGGAACCAGAAAGCAGCCGAATCCTTTTTTCAGACAGCCATGCAACGACCCGATCCGGGTCGTGGCCGATTTGCGATCACCGTCGCGTTGAACAGAATGGCCCAGCGTCAACCCAAACTGGCAATTCTGGCATTGCAACAAGTGATCGATCAGAAGTTGATGTCGGAAAATCGCGTCGAGCTCTACCATCTGCTGGCCGGTGCGTTGGCAATGGACCACCAATTCGAGCGGGCACTTCAAGCTGCAGCACACGCCGTCAAACTGGCCCCCGATTCGCCCCGCATGCTCGCACGAGTCGCGTGGGTCCACTACTACGCCAAGCAACTGGATGTTGCCGAACGTCTGTTCCTTGATCTACTGACTCGATTCGATCATGATAGTGACCGAACTGAAGAGACGCGGGATGTGATGCGCGATGCCCGCCAGCTCCTCTCCACAATCTGTGTTCAACAGGGTCGTATCGATACAGCGGAGGAGTGGTTGTTGCAAGTTCTGGACGAGTTCCCGGAAGACATTGGTGCCATGAACGATCTGGGCTACCTCTGGGCCGATCAAGGCCAGCATTTGCAGCGTGCATTAGCAATGATTCGAATGGCCGTTGAATCCGAACCGGACAATGAAGCGTATCGTGACAGTCTCGGCTGGGTGCTCTTCCGCTTGGGACGACATCAAGAAGCCCTGAAGGAGCTCGACTTCGCCGCCAAATCCGAACCGGTCGATGGCGAGATTCTGAATCACCTCGGAGATGCGTACTTGAAAACTCATCAACTGAAAAAAGCGATCGCTTGCTGGAAAAAGGCCGCATCCAAATTCCGAGAAGATCGCAATTCGAAACTGTTGAACGAGACGGAAGCTAAACTGAAAAAACACGACACCGAACGAAAATAACATGGCAATGAGCGACATCGTGCGAGTCTACAGCACGACGTCACTCAGCAGGCAACCCGGGCATGGGCCGGCCGGTATCCAGCCAGAGCGGAACCGGCAACTCACATTTACCTCCAGAATAAAGAAATCAACCAATGGCAGGTCATTCACATTGGGCTGGTATCAAGCACAAGAAGGCCCTGATTGATAACAAACGTGGCCGATTGTGGAGCAAGCTATCCAAAGCGATCATTGTCGCCGCGAAAATGGGAGGCGGTGATTTGGACACGAACATTCGGCTGCGCACGGCGATCATGGACGCCAAAGCAGTCAGTATGCCAAAAGACAATATCGAACGGGCCATAAAAAAGGGAACGGGAGAGCTGGATGGAGGCAACATCGACGAAGTCATCTACGAAGGCTATGCGGCTGGGGGTGTCGCCGTCATGTGCGATATCATGACGGACAACCGCAATCGCACGGCTTCGGAAGTCCGCAAACTGTTCGACGTTCACCATGGCAAGCTGGGAAGCACGAATTGCGTTGCCTGGATGTTTGAACGAAAAGGCCTGTTTGTGATCCCGGCAGACAAAGTCGACGAGGAAACGCTTATGGAAATCGCACTGGAATCTGGAGCTGATGACGTGAAACAAGAGGAGAATAGCTTCCAGGTGCTATGTGATCCCGTAAACTATACGGCCGTGGGCGAGGCGCTCGAGGCAGCTGAAATTCCTGTCGAGGTCAAGGAAATCACTCGCATTCCACAAAACACGGTCGACCTGGATGCCAAGATGGCACGCCAAGTACTGAAACTGCTCGAAGCACTTGACGATCATGACGATATTCAGAACGTTTCGGCCAACCTGAATTTACCAGAAGAAGTGCTAGCGCAACTGGAGCAAGACGAGTGACCGCTGACGGCGGCCCTTCACGTCCGAAAGTTTGGCGGGCGCGGCATCCCACGGATTTTTGGCGCGATTCACACTGATTACTCAGTGCTTGATCTTCTTCCAATACCGCTCGAATGCCCCTTTCTCCTGAAACTCGGGGCTGTTATCCAGATCATGGCACTCGAGACACTTCCGCTCCGCCTTCTCAAGCGGCAGTTTCATCTCCTTCTGCAACTTCTCAATCATTTTGTCACTTAGATCATCGTCCCCGTTTTCTGCTCGAACGTGGGCAGCTCCAGGACCGTGGCAGTTTTCGCAGCCAACGTTGATCATGTTCGGCGTCCGCTCGAGGTCTAAATATCCGGACAGATAGGGATAACCCTTCTGCGGATTCCAGCCGATGACGTGACAACTGATACACTCGGGATCGAAATGGCGAGCCACTTTTGCGCGTTTGGGCGGCTGCATCAGCGTCTGAAACGCGTGACCATGCGGGCCTCCTTTGCCTTTAAGCCCGTCTTTCCAAATCTCATAGGCGCGCGGATGACAGTCGCTACAGGCCTCGGACCCGGCAAATGCTTGGCCGCTCGGATGAGGCTGCGGACGAATCCCCAGACCATCCAGCCCCACGTCCTTCAACTGATCCTGATAGGCTGCCAGCAGCCGAAGCATGGTCGGAGAATCGGCAAAACGATCATCCAAGGGTATTCGCTGATAGCGCACCGGTTGTTTAGCATCGTCAAAAAAACCAATGACCCCGGCATACATCCCTTTCGTCCCTACTTCGACGAGGCGCGCATTGGTTCCCTCGATCCGCGCGGGTTGTATCTTGGGCTCTCCCGCCCCCCCTGTCGTTATCACCCACGAGAAACCTGGAAACTTCCTGGCCAACAATTTGGATTCATCAATAGAACCGTGAACAATCAAGATGTTCGTGTCGCACGCTTCACGTTTCAGCTTCGGCCAGACCTCGGCCAACGCCTTGTCACATGAAATCAGCGTAATGTCCTCGTTGTCAACCAGTTTCTGATTCCGCGCTCCCAGCACCGCCGTAACACCAATCTTCATTCCGCCTGCTCGGATCACTCGATAAGCCGATGTAAACGATGGATCAAATAACACAACGTTTGCACCAACAAAACGACTCGTCTGCTCGTCTCCGGACGTAACAACCGCAATCAGCTCCGGAGCAGGTAAGCGCAGATCGTCTGGACCAAACGCGATAACCTGGTATCCCATCATTCTCAGACCTTCGATCGTGATCTGAAACTTGATTTCCGGCTGACGGCCGAAACGTCGAACTTGATTGCCCGCATCGATCGGAACAACGTTCCAACCCTTCGCTCGCAACTGTTTGACCAGTGTGTATCGACGAATCAATCCACCCTTCTGGTTGTCCAAACCAGCGCACCCACAAGGTTCGAGATAACCGTGCTGGCGACCAGTCAGCATTAGCGCGACCCGAGGCTTGGGCCATCCCACAAACAACCGTTTGTGGCCGGTGGCAGTCGGATGTGACGGGCTCTCAACACCATTCCGATCGGGCACGGGGATCAACTGGTTGCTCGAATCGTCCGCTACCCGCGTCAACTCCGCCGGCGCTGAACCCGAACTGAAGACAGCCGCATTGATCTCTGCCGTAGGAAAAGTACTTTCTGTCGGTGAACACCCAATCAGCAGGCAGCTGCCGACACCTAGTGCGCAGCCAACGAGTCGACCAAAAAATCCGAATACATGCATGGCGAGAGCTCCATTCTCGGCGTCAAATCGTGGTGAACCGGAACAACCTTTTCGAATATGTCGATTCGTTGACCGAGAAACCCGTGCTCACACAGTGCCAACCTCTGTGCTCACACAGTGCCAACCCCCGTGCTCACACAGTGCCAACCCCCGTGCTCACACGGTGCCAACTTCTGTCCGTGTACGTTTCGGAAGAGCACTTCGAGGAATCCCGGTCGCCCTGACTACTCGACTGCAAACTTGACCTTGATCGGAATCTCCTTCGTTTGGGGATGTGTCGTCTTGAGAACGATCTCGCCGTATTTGGTGAGTCCGGCTCCCAGTCGATCCAAGGGGGCCAAACCAGCCGGCACTTCAATAGTAATCAGGTAACTCAGTGCCTTTCCCTTGTTGATTTCCTTCGGTGGCCCAATGTCGACCTTAAAATAACCTTGCGGTTCCATGCTCCCGACCGAGAACTTGACGTCGCGACGATGCGGGCCTTTGACAAACACGTGTAACGCGACCTTGGCCCCGACTTTACGGTTCACAAGCCCAAGCCGCAAGAAATTCTTAGACGCGAGATACTGTTTGGATGACGCGATCACAATGTCGCTGGCAACAGTCCCCTGGGCGACGACAGCCACCGTAACTTCCTTACCTACATCAGCGGTGATCTCGATTCTCTGATTTATCGGCCCCAAAGGCAACCCAGGTTTTATCGCAAGCGATGCCAACAGTCCGCATTCCGCCCCTTTCTCCTGTTTTACCTCTTCCTCCGGCATTGGTTCGAACTGCAAGCTGAAATAGGGAGCCGTTTTCTCCTCAGTGAACTTGGTCTTGAGGATCTCGATCGTCGGACTGCGAAACCCATACAATCGAAAATGGGTGGTCATCCCCTTGTTGGAAGATACCGACCCCAAAGCAAGCACACTGGGCAGTACTCGAAGGACCTCGGTTAGATACCCGCGAATCGTTAATTCGATCGTCTCCTGGTCGGGATCATTCGTATGAATCAGAGCAGTCTGTTCGAATGTCGGCTGCGGTCCTTGCGTCTTGGTAGTCCATTCCAGTGTAACCTTTGCCGTCTGGCCAGGTAGAAACAGAGTGCCCGACATATTACTGAGCGTGCATTTGCAGGAGGTATTTCCTTTTTCCAGTTTTAGCGGAGCGGTCCCGATGTTCTTGATTTCGAATGTGTGTGACTGGGTTGCGAATCGCTCCATCGTTCCGAAATTGTAGGATCGTTCGCCGATCACGTGAGCTTTCGGCTTGGCCCCGGCCAAAAACTCCCGGGCCTCCATCGAAAGCCCTGGCTGTCGCAATCCCGTTGACTTCACAACTTGGGCATCGCCGATCGGCGAAAAAGACTCGCCCGACCGCAAAGCCTGCACGACGGTAATGCCCACACCGGTCACAACACCCAGCACTGCAGCTACGACAATCACTACCCAGCTTCTCATTCGGGCGTTCCTCCCTTGGATGAACTGGGGGCCTTGCAGTTTGTCGCAAGACGA
>JAJSAJ010000552.1 GCA_024274855.1 Planctomycetota bacterium
AACAGCGCCAAGACTCGATGGATCGGTTTTAATTGTCGCCGGACGCCCGCATTTGATACGGATGATCGAACATCAAGGCGAGCCATTTGCCATCTTGAAGATGCTTGGTTTCAACACGGTCCAATTGTCTGCGACTCCAACGCCGGAGCAGTTGCGTGAGGCGGAACAGTCCGGAATGTGGCTTGTAGCTCCACCTCCTTCGCATCGTTCTCCGGAGCTCGACCCAACCGGGCGCAGTCCGATGTTGGCGTGGCACCTGGGTGATCGACTTGGAGAATCCAATGTGGCGGCCGTGCGGCAAAGGGCTCGGACTCTGCGCGGCGTTGCGGCGGAACATCGCTTGCCGCTGATTTGTCAGCCGTCTTCGGCATCGTGGCAATATAGCCGAATTGCAGATATTCTGATCTTTGACGCGCCCGGTCCAGGCAGTTCCATGCAGATGGCGGACTTGGGAACGTGGTACTTACAGCGATCGCGTCTGGTTCGATCCAAGGTTCCCTTTTGGGCAGTCGTACCGACCCAGCTTCCCGAACGCGTGATTCACCAGATCCGAACGTTGGGTGCCGAGTTACCGGTACCGTTGACCCTTGAACCCGAACAAATTCGTCTAGCAGCCTATCATGCAATAGCGTCCGGTGCACGTGGACTGATCTTCCGCTCTTCCTCGCGTCTGGACCGTACCGACCGACTGACACTATTGCGGGCAAAGACGCTTCAGTGGCTGAACCAGGAACTTGAACTGTACGAACCATGGGCGGCGGCCGGGGCCTACGACGGAGAAGTCGACACGGGCGACCCGCGTGTGCGAGTTAGTGCTCTGAAAGCACCCCGTTCGCGACTATTGCTGATGATTCGGCGGACGGCCGACCAACAGTATGTGGTCGGACCAATTCCGACGCACGCCGTCTCGTTCGAGGTTTTCGGTGTACCGGAAACAGACGAAGCGTATCGTGTATCGTTTCGTGGAATGCACCGCGTGCGGCAACGGCGTGGCGCGGGAGTGCGTGTCACGATGAATGATCGTCAGCTGGTATCCGCCTTGGTATTGACGCAAGATCAATTAGCGATCAATCACCTTGCCCGGCGAATCGACGAATTACGGCACGAACACGATCAGTTACTTGGAGAAATCGGGGCACAAATGTACGCTGCCGTTGTCGAAACGCGTCGTCAACTTCGAGAAATCGAGCCAAGCGTGGGCCTGATCAACCCGGCGATGGAGCGAGCACGCACGGAACTGCAGCATTTCGAGCGGTTAGTGGAAGACGGCGGACACGATGAAGCCTATGAGTTCCTGCAGCAGGGGCTTCAACAGCTAGCGACGGTCCGGTACCAGGATTGGGCGCGGGCTGTAAAGGCCTTTCCATCACCGATTGCAAGCCCGCTTTGTGTCAGTTACCTCTCCTTGCCACAGCATTACGCGCTTGGACAACGCTTGCAGGGTGCGCAATGGGGTCCAAATACTCTCGCCGGTGGAGATTTCGAAAACCTGCCCTTCATGCAAACCAGTGGCTGGAAAAACGAACGTGCCAATCAAGATGGTATTGGCGTGGGTGTCGAACTGTCACTGGAGAACCCTCACTCGGGCCGGTCGGCACTCAAGCTCCAAAGCTGGCACGAACCGGATCAACAGATGCCGTTTGCGCCGGAGGCGCCTGTAATCAAAATCATCTCCGCACCAGTACCCATCAGATCGGGGCAGTTGGTGCGCATTCATGGCTGGGTTCGAGTTCCGGAGGCAATCCAAGGCAGTGTGGAAGGCCTGGTGATCTACGATTCACTGGCGGGGCGCGATCTGGCCGAACGTATTCGGCAAACGAAGGATTGGCGCGAGTTCACATTGTTTCGAGCGGCAACGCACGCGGATTCTCTTACCCTCACCTTCGCACTGACCGGATTCGGTGAAGTCTGGATTGATGACCTTACCGTCGCAACGCTTCAGCCTCCAAACGCCAGGTCGGGCCAAGCCACTCGGGGGTCTGATCCGCTACCGTCCGTTCCGGAACAGACTTCGCGTGCAAACCCAGATTCCAGAATGGGTCTCGGAGTTCCGCGATAGAGGTAATCCGTGCTGGTAAGGATTCGCCAATCAATAACTGTCGCACTCTTCGGCGTACAGACCCCCATGGGTGAATCAGTCTCGCAGCTAAGGAGGATCGCCGCACAAACGCCTCCCAGTAAACGCGACAACAATTGATTCGCCGGCCCTAAGTGCTCCGGCCCCTTGGAACCAGTTGAAACAGACGTCCCTTGCGCAATCACGCCTATTGGCCAAGCACGACCGATTCCATTCATGGCGCACTGTAGACGGCCAGCTTGCGAATCTGCGGCTTGGCGATTGATTCTGTTATGCGCAGGCGAATCTTGGCAACCTCGACCGGCTTAAATTGTTGTATCCGTTTATGCCCTACTGAACTACCATCGCAAATCGATACCCAACGATCTCCCTCGACCGACGCTTCGACAATGTACTTTCGAATTCGCTCGCCGCTCTCAATGGCCTCCATCAGCACGACATGGTCAATCTTCGCCGGAGCTGGAAGCTCAAGTGTAATCTGGCTGCCACGTCCATCGGTCTCGGCAATCGGACGTCCGAACCGAGTTCGAATGGCTGCTCCGAATTCGACGCAACGTCGAACGTCGGGCTCTGGCAGCAGCCCGGTTGGATCTGGTGTTAGCCCAACCACGAGATTACAATTCCGGCCCACTGATTCGTAGTAACATCGCACCAGTCGATCAACCGACTCGATCTTCTTTTCGGTATTCGGCCGCCAAAACCAGTAATGGTTCCGCAACGTCATGTCGGCCATGCCGGGGCTCCACAACCGACCGTCAGGATCTCCGTGTTGCAGGAGCTGCCGCCAGTTCGGCGTTTTCCCCTTGTGGAGCTTTTCAGCGGATTCCAGGTTCGGCATCGTAGCCCAGCATGGGTACGCGGCGGATCCATGTTCATTTCCAATCCACCGATGTTCGCGCCGCTCGGGACAATGATAGAAGACCATATTCGGTTGATACCGATCGGCAATCGGAACCAGATCGGGACCACCATCTTCCGGAGAGATATTTCCCGCGTCGAACCAGATCTGGATCAGATCACCGTAGCGTGAGCAAAGCTGCTCGAACATCTTCTCGCACGTTCGTGCAAAAGCTGCTTGACCCGGACCGCCTTTTCCGTAATTCACACGGTAGCGGTCAACTTTCCAATATGCATTTCGAAAACAGCTCATATACAAGCCGGGAAGAATACCGGCATTGCGACATGAGTTGACAAAGTCGTGCACCACATCGCCTTTGCCGGAACGCCAAGAGGCTTGTTTCACACCGTACGGATAGAGATCGCTTTGCCATTGGAGAAACCCATTGAAGTGAGTGGCCGTAAAAATCGCATAACGGGCTCCCATCGCTTTGGCCGCCGCGATCCATTGATCGGTGTCCAGTTTGGTGGGATTGTAAGTGCCTGGATTCCACGTTTCACGAATGGAATTACGGTGCGTGCGCCCGCCGGGCGCGAACAACGGCATGTCGAAATGAAAGATGGCTCCGACCTCGCAGTCTTGCCACATTTTCTGGCGGGGCAACGGTTTGACTAGACCGTGCGGCGTATCGGCCCCAAACGCCCACCGAACGGCTGCCGGTGCCAAGACAGACGTGGTAACGGCCGTCGTCAGAAATCGCCTACGAGACACGTTCATATTTCAAATCTCCACATTTCAATCCACGTTTATCGAATCTCAACTTCGTACCAGACTGTCCGATACTTCGGATCCAACACGATGATCGTCCGCCGGCCATCGGCCCGGCAGTCGACCGAGTCTCGGCGATTTCCCGATTCGTCCAGCGGAAAGAACCTCACGTGGTCAGACGAAACCGGCAGCGTAATCTTCGCCGGGATTCCCTCGCACAGAAGCGGTGCCTTGCCCCATTTGGTCCGTAGTGTGATGCGTTGTTTCCCCAGGTCCTCGACCTTCGCGTCACTGTTTTGCTCCCAACCTGTAGCAGCAATCAGAATCCTGCCCGTGGCGGAAAACGCGTCACCATCAATCGCGACCATCGAAACCGTGGCCCAATCCAAACGTGTCTCGCCAATCTCAAGCTCTACGTTGCCCATCCGGAACGTCCGACCGTGCACGAACCCCGTAAAGAGCTTCGTTCGAGGTGAATCGACGATGAAATATCCGGCATCGGGCACCGTCTCGTCCCAGATCAACTCGCCTGTGTCGGAAACAAATCGACGTTGCTTGGCCGGAATCGCTATTTTGGGCTCCGTTAACGCGGAGTGCAGGTCGAGTGACACACGGTGAAGCAAGGCGACACGCGAATCGATCCCCAACCGGTCAATTGCCAAGTCACGAGGATTGCGCGTCTCATGAAGGAGGTCGCGTTCTTTTTCACGCGAAAGACCAGCACAAATTGTATTGCGAGCGACGCGAACATCACCACGAAGGAACATCGCGGCACAAGCTGGCGAATGGACCAATTTCGACGTGTCTCCTTTCAGATCAAAGTAACTGGTGATACGTCCGGGTTCCAGATTCGTATCGTGGGAATACGTAAAGGAGAAGATCCCGTCCCAGCCCTGAAACGCTCCGAACGCGGCCATGATCGGAACCCCCTCGGCTGCGTATGCGTTGGGGGCCGGATGATTGTATTCGCTAACCGTGAGCGGTTTTCCCTCCACGCGCCGACTTGCCAGTGCTGTAGCCGTCGAGCCCAAATTGTTGACCAAAGCGACATTCCTGACATACCAGTTGTTGCCATCCCACGGACGTCCCGGAAAAACCGGATGATTCCAATACGAATGCGAATCCAGGTAATCCAATTCGGCTTGAATATGGGTCGGGCCATATCCAAGTTGCGTGCCGGCAATCAGGGAGTCTACCTTGAGATCGTCCTTCAAGTATCGATACATTCCCAACCAGTATTCATGCTCGGTGTCCCATAGAAAGTCCACGAAATCGTTGCGAGCCGTTTGGGCCATGTCCATTTGCCCGAACCGCAAGACCGGAACAGAAACGTTTTCGATGCGTTGGCCAGGCTGGAGCCCCGTGATTCCTCCAGGCCGCAACGAAAACTGGGAAAATCCATGGACGCCAACCTCAAGGTGCGTGATTGTGATACGCGCACGCGCGTCATCCTGGCTGGCAAGGAACGTGAACTTGTGATGTTTCCACTTGGGCCCTACTTTGATCTGCGTTTGAAAGCCGAGCATTTGCCACGGCGCATGTGCCATTCCACAGTGCAGATTGATGGTTCGCTCTTGGTCTGCTCGCAGCCAGCACGACAGCGTATAGGGTCTGCCTTTCTTCACCGGGAATGCCGCGCTGCTGATCTGCGGGTGCCAAGCGACCTGCCCCTGTTTCTTCACGTCCAGCTGAAGGGATGTCACACCCTCGGGACCATCGGCTCGAATCGCCCACCGAGCCTTGGTTTCCAGATCCTCTTCCAATCGCCAACTGCCGGTCAAGGGGCTCGAAAATGGCCATTGCGAAGCAACTCGCCACCCAAGGGTTCGCGCTTTGAATTCCAGACGGCCGCCAGTTTCTCGGTTGTCTGATACTTGTTCGTCAACCACCTGTTCCACAATTTGCGGTAGGTCAAACCGTACGGATCGGGAAGATCGTCCAGCCATCCTCGCCGCCAGCTGCTGAACATGGCATTTTCGTTATTGATTTCCACAAACGCGACGGCCGGTTCGTGGATGTACGCTACCCGTGTAAACGGATTGCAGTGTGTCAGCAGATCCCGCGCGTATTTCTTCTGCAATTCGATCATACGAGGCTCGAAGTTATCGAGCCCCTTGTCAAACTTGGGGCGTTGATCCCGGTGTGGAAACCCATCTTTCAAATCAAACGACCGCGAAACGTGCAAGTTAATATTGACGTAAATCCCATGCTGCTTGAGTTGGTAAAACAAGTAGTCGAGACGAGCCAGCTTATCAGGATCGATTGTCAGATGGTTTGGACTTTTGCCCCAGATGGACTTCGCGTCCATGTGATGCAAACGAACACAGTTGATACCAAGCCTGGCGAGCCGAGCGGCAAGATGCTCGGCCTGTCCGCGGTCGACAAAACACGCCTCAAAACAGAGGTTGGTGGCCCAAAACCGAATGGGGCCCTGCTCCGTCGCCAGATGACCGTCACGAACGCGCACGAAGCCATGGGCGCCTGCCGGCCGATCGATCCATTGCGATACATTTGTAATGTTCGCCGGCGAGTCGTATGATATGACAAACGGAAAGGGTGGTTCGAGGGCACATGCCACCGGAAAGGGCGACAAAACTGTAGCAGCAATCGATAACAACACGAACTTCATCATAAGAACACCGGAATCCTCTAATTTTTTTTTCAGGGAGAAAACACGCATCCTCTAGTGTGGCCCAATCGTCGACGCGGTGCAATCCATCTGACAAACCAGCTGCAAGCCTCCTCGGATGAATCTTCACGGGTCGCGACTGCACCGAAACGGAATCTTTGGGAAAACAGATGCGAATCGGAAGCATTTGAAGACACCGGCTACTTGCACAGGCGCCAGGGGCGCCCACCACCATCAAGCTACCGCTCGGGGCCCCAGAGGAATTGCCTGCCCCTCGAGCCATATGGAGGCAAATCGATGTGGGAACTCGTTGGTATTCGATGGGCACCGCTGCCGATGATGATGATGATCGCCGGTGTTGCCGTTTGTCTAGTTTGTTTCGTGGCGGTTGGCGCACTCGTCGTCCGTTTCCTGTTACAACATCGCAAGCAACAAGACCGTTCGGAGGTCGACCTGTCGATCGACGTCAGTCGTTTGCCGGATGACGGTCCGTCGCATGACGAGCCCCACTTGGAGTTCTACGGTACGCCGGTTCGCGTCGCGGCGGTTATCATCGCACCAGCGGGCCGGCAGGGCGAGTTGCCTCAGCCCGAGCTTCTGCCAGGTCTTCTCGAGCATCTGGTTTCCGGGTTGGCAGAGGTCATTGCCCACGACCGCCCGTTGATTCGCCGCTGGCCCGAACAACTCAGCTCACAAGGATTCGTACAGGCGTTTTTCAACAATGTGGCACTTCCCGGATCGCGAGGCAAAGGCTCGCCCTGGTGCAGTATCGCCGGGCGTTTGCAACTTGGAGAGCGTGGAATTCTGGTAGGACTTCTTTGCACGGCCGGTAGTTCGAATGGCTTGAGCCAGATAGCCATCGAGCATGAAGGACAATGGG